>JAYUQE010000108.1:0-15164 GCA_043756905.1 Burkholderiales bacterium
GCTACAACCTTGGCCGTGGTGGTTTGAATGATGAGGGGCATGGGACTTCTCTTTCAACACCCGAAGCGGCGCGGGCCAGTGAATAAATGGCGGGGAAAAATGGCTGCAACTTAGCCGTTGAAGCGAGTGTGGTGTTGCACGCTAAGCGCGACATAAAACCGCGTCTTTGCGCCTGTGGCGTCGTTGCAAATCCTCGCGATGCCACCCGGCATCGCTGTGGTTTGCGCCAGGGCACAGAGGCCCTGGCCCTCGCCAGGCACAAACAGTCCGCAGGACTGTTTGTGTCCGGGCTCGGCCTAGCCACAGACGCAAATCCATCGGTTTTATCGAGTCACGCCTAGCATGCAACACCACACTGGCCAAGGCGATGTCAGCGTTCACGCAAAGCCTGGTTCCTGATCTTCAGGATCGGCTTGAGCAGGTAAGACATCACGGTCTTGTGGCCGGTGAGCACGTCCACCTCGGCCGTCATGCCCGCAATGATGGGCAGCTTGTCGTGCAGCTTGGCCTTCTCGGTGCGCACGCGCACCAGGTAAAAGGCATTGCCGCGGTCGTCCACCACCGTGTCGGGGCTGATGTTTTCCACCTTGGCGCTCAGGCCGCCGTAGACCGAAAAGTCGTAGGCGGTGAACTTCACCATCGCCTCCTGGCCGGGGTGGATGAAGGCGATGTCGCGCGGCGCGACGCGGGCTTCGAGCACCAGGGCGTCATCGAGCGGCACGATCTCCACGATGTCCTTGCCCGGCTGCACCACCCCGCCCACGGTGTTGGCCAGCAGCCGCTGCACCCGGCCGCGCACCGGGCTCGTGATCTGGCTCTTGTCCACCTTGTCATTCAGCGCCACCGCGCCTTCATTCAAGGCGTTCAGGCGGCCCATGGTCTCCGCCAGGTCGCGCCGCGCTTCATTGCGAAAGGCGATCTCGGTTTCCTGCACCTTGCGCTGCGCTTCGTTGATGGCCGCCTGCACGCGCTGAATCTGCGCCGCCGACTGCTCGGCCTCGCCGCGGCTGCGCGCCACATCGCGTTCGAGCTTGAGGATGTCCACTTCCGACACCGCGCCGCTGGCCAGCAGCGGGCGCGTGCGGCCCAGTTCCTGCTGGCTGAGGTCGAGCCCGCGTTCTGCCGCCACCCGGCGCGAACGCATTTCGCTCAATTCCTGCTGGCGCTGCGCAAGCTGCTGGGCGCCGATCGATAGCGTGGTTTGCAGCTCCGAGCGGCGCATCTCGAACAGGCGGCGCTCTTCTTCGATGATGCGGCGCTGGTCGTCGTTCTGGCCCGGCGGCGGCGGGCGGAAGTCGGTGCCTTCGGCCAGGGCCCGCAGCCGCGCCTGGCGCGCCTGCAACGCGAACCCTTGCGCACGGTTTTCGCGCGCGCCGGAATTGGCGCGCGTGGCGTCGATGCTGAGCAGCAACTGGCCCTGCTCGACCACCTCGCCTTCACGCACCTTGATCGCCGTGACCACGCCGCCGTCGAGCGACTGCACGAGTTGCAGTTGTTTCGATGACACCACCTTGGCCTCGCCGCGGCTGACCTCGTCCACCACCGCGAAGCAGGCCCAGGCGATGAGCGCGGCCACCACGGCGGCGGCCACGCGAACGATGAGCCGGGCGCGCTGGCTCTTTGCCTGCGAGATCAGGTCTTGCGCTTCGGCCTCGAAGCTGCGCAACGCCGAAGACCGAGCCACGCTCATGCCGCCCTCGCCACGCGGCCGTTGGCCAGCGCTTGCATGATGCGTTCGCGCGGCCCGTCGGCCACGATCTTGCCGCCGTCAACCACGATCACGCGGTTAACCATTGAGAGCAGCGAGGTGCGGTGCGTCACCAGCACCACCGTCTTGCCTTGGGCAAAGGCGCTGAGCCGTTCGGTGATCTGCGCTTCGCTTGAAAAGTCCATCGCGCTGGTGGGTTCGTCCAGCATCAGCATGGGCGCGTTGTGCAGCACGGCGCGGGCCAGGCCCACCGCCTGGCGCTGGCCCCCCGAAAGCAGCTCACCGCGCTCGCCCACCGGCAGGTCGAAGCCGCGCGGGTGGCGGTTGATGAACTCGCCCAGGCAGGCCACGTCGGCGGCCTCGACCACCGCGCTGTCGTCGGCCTGCGGCAGGCCGAAGGTGATGTTGTCGCGCAAACTGCCGTGGAACAGGGTCACGTCTTGCGCCACCTGGGCCTGGTTGCGGCGCAGGTCGGCCGGGTCGAGCTGGCGCAGGTCGATGCCGTCGATCAGCACCGCGCCTTCGGTCGGCTGGTACAGGCCCATGATGAGCCGCTGCAGGGTTGACTTGCCCGAGCCGACGCGGCCGATCAGGGCCACGCGCTCGCCGGCGCCAACCTTGAAGCTCAGGTTGTCGAGCACCTTGTCCTGCCGCCCGGGGTAGGCAAAGCTGACGCCGCGAAACTCGATCTCACCGCGCAACGTGGGCCGCTGCACATAAGTGGCGGCTGGGTCGCGTTCCTGCGGCTGGCTCATCAGCTTGTCCAGCCCTTCGAGCGCGGTGCGCGCACCCTGGTATTGCATCAGCAGCGCCACCACCTGCCCGGCCGGGGCCAGCGCGCGCGCGGCCAGCATGGTGCAGGCGATGAGCGCACCCATGCTCAGTTCGCGCGCGCCGATGAGGTGCACGCCGATCACCACCAGCGCCACCGACACCGCCTGGCTGAGCAGCGCCGTGCCGTGGCTGGCGTGCGCCGACAGGCCGCGCATCCTGATCTGGGTGGCACTGAGGAAGGCGTTGGTGTGCTCCCAGCGCGCCTGGATCACGCTTTGTGCCCCCTGGCTCTTGATGGTCTCGATGCCGGCCAGGCTTTCCACCAGCGTGGCATTGCGCAGCGCGCCGGCGCGGTAAGTGGTTTGCGCCAGCTCGTGCAGGCGCTGTTGCAGCAACCAGCCCACGCCCAGAATGGCCACGCCCGCGGCCACCACGGGCAGCGCCAGCCAGGGCGAGATCCAGGCGATGACGGCCAGGAACAGCAGCGCGAAGGGCAGGTCGATCAGCGTGGTGACGGTGCTGGCGGCAATGAAGTCGCGCACCTGCTCAAAGCCGCGCAGGTTGGCCGCGAACGAGCCCACCGATTCGGGCCGCTGCTCCAGGCGCATGCCCAGCACGCGTTCCATCAGGGTGGCCGAAAGTTGCACGTCGATGCGCGCGCTGGCTTCGTCCACGAAGCGGCTGCGCAGCGCGCGCAAGGCGTAGTCGGCGGCCAGCACCAGACTGACGCCAAACGTTAACGCCCACAACGTTTCCAGCGCGGCGTTGGGCACCACGCGGTCGTACACGTTCATCGAAAACAGCGGGAAGGCCAGGGCGAAGAGGTTGATCAACAGCGCGGCCAGCAGCACGTCCTGGTACACGCCGCGCTGTTGCAGCACGGTGCTGAAGAACCAGTGCTGCGCCAGGCGGCCCGCCGCAGGTGTGCCGGTGCCCGCTTCAGCGCCGGTGCGCGAGTCAAAACGAAAACGCGGCCGCAGGTGCACGGCGATGCCGCTGTAGCGCGCCGATAGTTCAGCCCGGCTCAGGCTCACCGCGCCGGCACCGGTTTGCGGTAACAACACAGTGGCATGCTGGCCGCCGGCGTCCCAGCCGGTGAGCACGCAGGCGGCGTCACCGTGCAGCAGCAGCGTCACCGGCAGCGTGGCGGCATCGATCTCTTCAAGCTTGCAGCGTTGCAGCCGCGCGGCCATGCCGGCGCGCGCAGCGGCACGCTCCACCAGGGCCGGCGACAGGCGGCCGCCTTCGAGTGGCAACCCGGCGCAAAGCGAGGCGCGCGAAGCCGCCACGCCGTGCAGCCGGCAAGCTTCAACCAGGCAGTCGAGCAGCGGGTCGGGGTGCAGCGCGTCTTCGCGCAAGCGCGCCGCCGCACTGGCAGCGCTGTCGTTGACCGCGGCGATCTCGGCGATCTCGGCTGCAGCCATGCCGCTCAACGATTGCTTTCCTTGACGATCAGCCACTGGCCATCAGTGAAGCGCCAGGTCAGCACCTTGCTGACGCTGTCGCTGAAGTTCTGCGACACATAGCGCTGCGTGAAGCGGGTCTCGAATTGGCCGTCACCCACGTCCACCACCTCGGGCTGGCCCAGGGTCAGCTTGATCGCCCCCTTCTTGCCCAGCAGCGCGCGGCGCTTGGCTTCCCAGGCGCTGCGCGAGGCTTCACTGCCGGCAAAGTTGGTGGCGTAGAAAGCGGCGTAGCGCTCGAAGCTCTTGCTGCGCCAGGCGTCGGCCCAGGCGTTGACCAGGTTGGGCAGCGATTCGGCCGTGGCGCGGAAGACCTCGCCGCCGCTGGGCGTGCTCGGCGCTACCACCGCCGGCGCGGCCACGGGAGTCACCAACACCGCGCTCGGCGTGGGCACGGGCACGGACACTACTTGGGCCGGTGCCGGGGCAGGCACCGGTGCGGCGGCGCGCTCGGGCAGGCTCATGGGCAGGCTCACCAACGGCGGGTTCGGGTCTGCGGCCATGCGCGGCGGCGGCGGGCCGGCGTCGGCATTGCCGCCGGGCACCAGCTCCAGCGGGCAGCGGCCGGCGCCGTCGCTGCCGGCGTCCCAGTCTTCCACCTCGGCCAACTGCGAGCTGCCGATGCCCAGTTGGGTGACCAGTTGGTTCATCGCGGCATGCGTGCGCGCATAGGCCAGGGCGCGGTCGAACTGCGCATTGGCCAGCGCGCGGCGGGCGGTGTAGGCCTCGTTTTCGGCGTTGAGCAAATCGAGCAGGCTGCGCTGGCTGATGTCGAACTGTTGGCGGTAGGCGTCGCGGGCGCGTTCGATGGCCTGGGTGTTGCGCTGCAGGTGGCCGAGCTGGTCGCCCAGGCGGCCCAGGTCGTTGTAGGCAATCACCGCGGTCTGGCGCGCATCGCGGCAGGCCTTGTCGCGCATGTCGATGGCCTGGTGCACCAGGTTGGCCTGCTGGCGCACCCGCGCCTGGCTGGCGCCGCCGTCAAACAGCGTCCAGTTCAGCACCACCTCGGCCGCGGCGTCCGAGGTGCGCCCCACCTGCGACAGGTAGTTGCGGCCCGCGCCGGCGCGCACACGCGCTTCGACGCGCGGCTGCAGGGCCGATGTACGGGTGCTCACGGCGGCGCGAGCGGCGCGCAGGTTTTCGATCGCGGCACTGATGGCCGGGCTGGTGCCCAGCGCGGTTTTCAGCGCATCCAGCGGCGTGGCCGGCACGCCGCCGTCGAGCACGTACATGCCCAGCGTCGGCGCCGGCGCTTCGCCCACCAGGCGCTGGTACCGCGCGCCCACATCGTGCAGGTTGGCGCGCTCAGAGTTAACGTTTGATTCAGCCAGCGCCAGCCGGGCATTGGCCTGTTCCAGGTCGACCCCGCGGCCCACGCCGGCCTTGACGCGCGCATCGATCTTCTGCGCCGCCTGCTTGTGCTGGGTGAAGTTGTCGTCGGCCAGGCGCACGAGTTGGCGGTAGCGCAGCACGTCGTAATGTGCGCGCGCGGCTTCCAGCGCCAACTGCTCGCTGGCTTCGCGCAAGTCGAAGTAGCGGCCCAGCCGTTCATGGCCGGCGCGTGCGATCTCGCTCCTGGTGCCCAGGCCGTCCCATAACAGCTGGGTGACGCTGACGGCGACGCCGGCGCGGTTGAGGTTTTCGCTGGCCGCGCCGCTGAAGCTGGAACGGTCGTGCCCGATGTCGGCATTCAGCTCCACCCTGGGCCGGCGCGCGCTGCGCGCGATTTCGTGCGCGTCGCCGGCGGCCTGCAAGGTGTGGAACTTCAGCGTCAGCTCCGGGTTGTTGCTCAGCGTGCGCACGACGGCGCCGCGCAGGTCGGCGGGCGACTGGGCGGCGGCGGCCGTGGCCAACAAGGCCGCGGCCAGCGCGACAGCAGCAAGGCGAAGGGGAGGTTTGATCATGGGGGTTCCCTGCAAGCCCGACCGGCGGGCGTGGCGACATCGGCGGCGCACCCACTGCGTGCAGGCGCGCCGGCTCTGGCTGGGTATCGGCCGCTGGCGTGCGCAACCCAAGTGCCGGCGACGCGGCAGGCCGCCACTGACACAACGAATTGACACTTGCGCACCCGCCAGTTCACGGCCCGCCGACCCCGTGTGACGAAACGCACGGCCGGGCGGGCGCCAAGGAGCCTGCCGGGCTTGGCCGATACTTGTTTGCATGAACCTGCTGCAAGTGCGCGACTTGCGCGTCACCCTGCCCAGCCCGCGCGGGCCAGTGGCGGCGCTGCGCGGCGTGTCGTTCGCGCTCGAGCGCGGCCAAACATTGGGCTTGATTGGCGAATCGGGCTGCGGCAAATCGCTCACCGCGTTGGCGCTGATGGGCCTGTTGCCCGAAGGCGCCGGCGTGACCGGCAGGGTCCACTTCGAAGGCCAGGAGCTGACCACGCTGGGCGAGCCCGCCTGGTGCCGCCTGCGCGGGGCGCGACTGGGCATGGTCTTTCAGGAACCCATGTCCGCGCTCAACCCGCTGCACAGCGTGGGCCGGCAGATCGGCGAAACCTTGCGCCTGCACAAGGGCTTTGACCACGCTGCGGCGCGCGCCGAAGCGCTGCGCTTGCTGCAGCGCGTGCAACTGCCGCAGGCCGCGGCGCGGCTCGACGCCTACCCGCACCAGCTTTCGGGCGGGCAACGCCAGCGCGTGGTGCTGGCCATTGCCCTGGCCTGCGGGCCGGCGCTGTTGATTGCTGATGAGCCCACCACGGCGCTGGACGCCACCGTGCAGCGCGAAGTGCTCAGGCTGATTGCCGAGCTGGTGCGCGAAGACGGCATGGCGCTGCTGCTGATCAGCCACGACCTGGGCCTGATGGCCGAAAACGTGCAGCACCTGCTGGTCATGTACGGCGGCACGGTGGTGCAAAGCGGCCCCACCGCAGCCGTCTTCAAGCACCTGGCCCACCCCTACACGCGCGGCCTGTTCGCGGCCCGCCCGCGCCTGGACGCGGCGCGCGGCAGCCGCCTGGCCACCATTGCCGGGCGCGTGCCCGAACTGGCTGACCTGGGCGACGGCTGCCCCTTTGCGCAGCGCTGCGAACATGCGCTGCCGGCGTGCAGCGCCGCACCACCGCCATTGCAACAGCTCGGCCCCGGCCACGAGGCGCGTTGCCTGCGCAGTGATGTGTTAGGCCTGGCAACGTGACCCCGACGCCGCCCTTGCTTGAGGTGTGCGAGCTGGTCAAGCACTACCGCCTGCCGCGCCGCCAGCTCTGGGCAGCCGCGCCGGTGGTGGCGGCGGTGCAGGGCGTGAGCTTCAGCCTGGCCACCGGGCGCAGCCTGGGCCTGGTGGGCGAATCGGGTTGCGGCAAGTCGACCATCGCGCGGCTGGTGATGGCGCTGGAGCCGCCCACGGCGGGCAGCGTGAAGGTGCTGGGTCACGACGTGCAGGCGCTGGGCACGACTGAGCTGCGCGCGCTGCGCAGCCACATGCAGATGGTGTTTCAAGACCCTTTTGGTTCGCTCGACCCGCGCCGCACGGTGGCCCAGACCGTGGCCGAGCCGCTGGCCTTGCTGCAAGGCGCCGGCCGCACCGAGCAGCAGGAGCGCTGCGCCGAGGTGCTGGCCGCGGTGGGCCTGCGCGCCAGCGACGGCGCCAAGTACCCGCATGAGTTTTCCGGCGGCCAGCGCCAGCGCATTGCCATCGCCCGCGCCTTGATCACGCGGCCGCAGTTGATCGTGGCCGATGAGCCGGTGAGCGCGCTGGATGTCTCGGTGCAGGCCCAGGTGCTGAACCTGATGCTCGACCTGCAAGACCGCTACGGCCTGAGCTACCTGTTCATCAGCCACGACCTGGCGGTGGTGAACCTGATGTGCGACGAGGTGCTGGTGCTACAGGAAGGCCGGGTGGTCGAGCGCGGCGCGCCGAGCGAATTGTTTGCCCACGCCCAGCACCCGGTGACGCGCAGCCTGCTGGCGGCGGTGCCGCAGGTGTAGGAGGCTGTCGGGCGCCTCGCACCACAATCCCGCCACACCAACGCAAGCGACATGGCTCAACTCATTGATCTCAGCGCCACCGAATTGCTCACCCTGTTTGCGCAGGGCCAGGCCTCGCCGCTGGAAGCCTGCCGCGCCTTCGTGGCTCACATCGAACGTTGGGAGCCGCAGTTGTGCGCCACCTATGCCTTCGACCCCGAAGGCGCGCTGGCCCAGGCCGCGGCCAGCACGCAGCGCTGGCTGGCCCGCACGCCGCAAGGTGCGCTCGATGGTGTGCCCGTGCTGCTGAAGGAAAACATCGCCACCCGCGATGTGCCCATGCCGCTGGGCAGCGCGGCCAGCCTGCTCACGCCACAGCCGCACGACGCCCCGCCCGCGGCGCGCCTGCGCCAGGCCGGCGCGGTGTTGCTGGGCAAGACCACCATGCCCGACTACGGCATGTTGTCGTCGGGCCTTTCAAGCTTTCACAAGCTGGCGCGCAACCCCTGGAACACCGCCACCAACCCCGGCGGCAGCAGCGCCGGCGCCGGCGCCGCTGCAGCGGCCGGTTATGCGCCGCTGAACCTGGGCACCGACATCGGCGGCTCGATTCGCCTGCCCGCGGCCTGGTGCGGCGTGTTCGGCCTCAAGCCCAGCCTGGGCCGCATCCCCATCCACCCGCCCTTTGCCGGCCGCGTGGCCGGGCCGATGACGCGCACGGTGACCGATGCCGCGCTGCTGATGCAGGTCTTGAGCCAGCCCGATTGGCGCGACGCGATGAGCCTGCCACACCAGGACATTGCGTGGCTCGAACTGGAGCGCCCGGTGCGCGGCCTGCGCATCGGCTTGCAGCTTGACGCCGGGTGGGGCCTGGCGGTGGACCCCGAGATCAGCCACGCCGTGCGCGCCGCGGCACACATCTTCGAACGCCAGGGCGCGCAGGTGGCCGAGTTGGCGCCGTACATCACGCGCGGCATGATCGACGGGCTCGATCAGTTCTGGCGCATGCGCTCGCACCTGGACATTGCCGCGCTGCCGCCCGAACGGCGCGCGCGCATCCTGCCCTACATCCTGGAATGGGTGGCGCCGGCGGCGCAGTACAGCGCGGCCGCGGTGTTCAACGGCTACAGCCAGATGGCGGCCATGCGCGACGCCGCCGTGGCCGCTTGCCAGCCGTTCGACTTCGTGCTGTCGCCCGTGGCGCCCATCGCCAGCTACTCCGCGGCGCTGGCCGCGCCGAGCAACGATGCGCAGCGCCCGTTCGAGCACATCGCCTTCACCGTGGCCTTCAACATGAGCGAGCAGCCTTCGGCGTCGATCAACTGCGGCTACACGGAAGGCGGCACACCCATCGGTTTGCAGATCACCGGCCGGCGCCACGACGACCTGGGCGTGCTGCGCCTGGCCCGCGCCTGGGAACAATTACGGCCCGCGCAACGGCCCTGGCCGCAGCCATGAGCCGCCGGGCCGTTCCCAAGGCGAATACCGCAGCGCGCAGCGCGAAGGTTTGCTGATGACCCGCCGGGCCGCCCCCAAGGCGAATACCGCAGCGCGCAGCGCGAAGGTTTGCTGGTGAACGAGTTCCCGGCAGACCAGCGCGGCAACCCGCAGGGCAGCGCCAGCGCGGTGGCGCAGGCGGCGTGCGAACAGGCGCTGTGGCGCATGATGGCTTTCTACGACGCCCCTTTGGCCGATCTGGACGAAGCCATCGCCGCCGACCCGGCCTGGGCCATGCCGCACACCATGAAGGCCGGCTTCCTGCTCAGCCTGACCGAAAGCGCGATGCATGAGCAGGCGAGCGCGCACCTGCGCCAGGCCGAAGCCTTGAGCGCAAGTGTTGCAACCCCCGCACCGGCGCGCGAACGCGCCCATCTGCATGCCGTGCAGCTCATTGCCCAGGGCCGTTGGCAGGCCGCCTGCAAGACCTGGGATGAATTGCTCATCGACCACCCGCGCGACGCCCTGGCGCTGCAATGGGCGCAGTTGTGGGACTTCTACCGCGGCGACGCCGCCGGCTTGCGCCAGCGCCCGGCGCGCGCCCTGCCCGAGTGGCCGACCGCCGACGCGCTGTACCCGCATGTTTTGGCGCTGTACGCCTTTGGCCTGGAAGAAAGCAACCTGTACCCGCAGGCCGAGGACTGCGGCCGCCGCGCGCTCGACATCAACCCGCGCGTGCCCTGGGCCATTCACGCCGTGGCGCATGTCATGGACATGCAGGGCCGGCACGAAGAAGGCGCCACCTGGTTGCGCCAGCACCAGGCGCATTGGGCCGAAGGCAACGGCTTTGCCGGCCACCTGTGGTGGCACAAGGCGCTGTTCCGCCTGGAGGGCATGGACACCGAAGGCGCGCTGCGCCTGTACGACACGCGCATGGCCGGCGCGCCCTTGCTGATCACGCTGCACCGCGTTGACGCCGCCGCGCTGCTGTGGCGCTTGCACCTGCTGGGCACCGATGTCTCGTCTCGCTGTGCCGAGCTGGTGGCCGGCTGGGGCGAGATGGAACCGGGCTACTACGCCTTCAACGATGCGCATTGGGTGCTGGCCCTGCTCGGCGCCGGCGACGTGGCGCGCGCCGAAGCCTGGCTGGCGCGTTGCGCCCAGCGCGCCATGGCCGCCGACGAACGCGGCCGCAGCAACCACCCGATGGCGCGCGAGGTGGGCGTGCCGCTGCTGCGCGCCCTGCTGGCGCTGGCCAAGGGCGACGCCGACGCTGCCGCGCAGGCGCTGTACAGCGTGCGCGGCAACGCCCAGCGCCTGGGAGGCAGCCATGCCCAGCGCGATGTGATCGACCAGACCTTGCTCGCCGCGGCGTGCACGGGCAACGCCAAGGCCTTGGGCCGGGCCCTGGTCAACGAGCGGCTGCTGGCCAAGCCAGCCACGCCGCTCACACGCCACTGGATGGCGCGGTTAGGGCTGGCGGGGCGGGCGTTCGACGCCTGACAAACCCGGCCGGGCCCTGCCGTCAGGGCGCTGCCGGCGGCGTCAACGAGCATGTGCAGGCGGGGGTGACGCCCGACATCACCACCACGCGCAAGGACCGCATCATCCGGCGCACCGGGTGGCTGTTCGGTGACCGCGTCGAACACATTGCGCTTCTTACAGGTAAGGCCTGAGCATGTATTTCAGCCACATCGCACCAGCCAACGGTCAAGACCGCGCAGCGATGCATCAGCGCCTGGATGGACCCTACGCCGACCACCAATGGTTGTGGCGCTGGTTTCCGGCAGCGGCCGGCAGCGCGCGCGATTTCATATTTCGCCGGTACGACAGCGATGGCGTTCCCAGCTTCTACGTGGTGTCGAGCCGCCGCCCGACTGAGCAGCGCGGCGACTGGCACGCACGAACGCGGGACTATGCGCCGCAGGTGGCAGCGGGCGAGGCCCTGCAATTTGAGTTGCGCGCGAACCCCACAGTGCGCCACGGCCGCGATGGCAAATCCAAACGCCACGACGTGGTGATGGAAGCCAAGCGCGCGCTGCTCGCGACACGTGGCCTGCACCGTTGGGCCGATTGGACTGACGGCGGCGAAGACAAGCGCCCCGATCTTTACGACCTTGTGCAGCGCAGCTGCAGCGCATGGCTTGCACGCAGGGGCGAGCAATCGGGTTTCGCCATCGAAGCTGCATCGTTGCAGGTGGAGGCGTATCAACAGCACGACGAGCGCAGCGATCGCACGCTACAGTTCACCACGGTGGATTTCCGCGGGCGACTGACGGTGACCGACCCGCACGCATTTGCTGCGGTTTTGCAAAGCGGCATGGGCCACGCCAAGGCCTTTGGTTGTGGTTTGCTATTGATCCGCCGCGTCGGCTAAGCTTCGCGAACCGCATTGCTGGGGCACACCATGCACACACTGACTGCCGAAGACTTGGCGCTTGAGCCGCAGCGTTTGTTCGACGACGCAGCCAAGGGTGAGCTGGCGCTGGTGACCAGGGCGGGTGAGCCCGTGTTGTTGTCGGTGCCGTTGAGCGGTGGCCCGCAAGGGCGCGTGATGC
Source organism: Burkholderiales bacterium (assembly GCA_043756905.1). Taxonomy (GTDB): domain Bacteria; phylum Pseudomonadota; class Gammaproteobacteria; order Burkholderiales; family Burkholderiaceae_C; genus Rubrivivax. Next base: position 11,849 of record JAYUQE010000108.1, read on the forward strand.
GGCTCGAGCTTGCCGCGCACCTGTACGACCGCGATCAAATCAGCCTGGGTCTGGCCGCGCGCATTGCAGGCACGAGCTACAGCGAGATGATCGACGAACTGGGCCGGCGCGGCGTTGCCACCATTCGCTTGGAGCCGGGCGAATTGGGGCGCGAGCTTGCAGCCTTCGAGCACTAAGGTTGTTGTCAGCGACGCCGGGCCGCTGATCTCGCTGGGCCGGCTGTACCTTCTGGCGCTGCTGCCCAGCTTGTTTGCAGAGGTGCAGGTGCCGCGGCGAATACTCGAAGAGTGCCTGGCCAGGCCACAGCAGGCCGACACGGTTCGCATACAGGCAGCAGTAACTTCGGGCAGCTTGCGCGTGTGCGTGGCAGTGCCTATTGAAGGTTCCGCCGGGCTCGCCCTGGGCGAGCGAGCGGCCATCGGCCGCGCACTTGAAATTGGCGCCGGGTTGCTGGTCGATGATCGCGGTGCGCGTGATGCTGCCCAGGCCAGCGGTCTGTTTGTAGTCGGCACCCTCGGTGTGTTGAACATGGCCAAGCGCGCAGGTCACCTTCAGGCCATTGCACCATTGATCGAACAACTGCGTGCCAGTGGTCAGCGCCTGAGTCACGCGGCCGTTGCCGACGCGTTGGCCGCAGCGCAAGAAGGCGCCGCTTGAACGGCGTCCTGAATTTGCACTGAGCCGCACGCGCCCAAGGCGCCAAGCACACAGGCACTGACGGCACCACATGGCGACCGAAAAACGTAGTGCCCGGCGTGGCTAAGGTCTTGATTCTTATGACCATCGCACAGTGGATCACGCTGTGGGCGCGGGAGTCGGGAACGCTTGTTGGCCAAGCCAGCCACGCCGCTCACACGCCACTGGATGGCGCGGTTGGGGCTGGCGGGGCGTGCGTTCGACGCTTGAGCGCCCCAACCCCGGCCAGGGCCGGGCCGTCAAGGCGTTGCCGGCAGCGCCAGGCCCTGGGCCAACACTTCGGCAAAGGCCGCTTCAGCCAGCGGTTTGGCGTACAGATAGCCTTGCGCCAGCGCGCAGCCGCGAGCCAGCAGGAATTCGGCCTGCGCCGCCGTTTCCACGCCTTCGGCCACCAGCTCCAGGTTCAGGCTCAAGCCCATGGCGATGATGGCGCTGGTGATTGCCGTGTCGTGGCCGCCCAGGCCGATGTCCATCACGAAGCTGCGGTCGATCTTCAGCACGTCCACCGGAAAGCGCTTCAAGTAGGTGAGCGACGAATAGCCGGTGCCGAAGTCGTCGATCGCGATGCGCGTGCCCAAGGCCTTGAGCGCATGCAGCACGCGGTTGGCCCGGTCCAGGTCGCCCATCAGGCTGCTTTCGGTGACCTCGAACTCGATGTCCTGCGCGCGCAGGCCGTGGCGTTGCAGCGCCGCGGCCACGCTGTGCACCAGGTCATCGCCACTCAAGCTGGCCGCGGCCAGGTTGATCGACACCGGCTGCAGCGCCAGGCCCGCTTCGCGCCAGGTGGCTTGCTGGGCACAGACCTGGCGGATGACCCAATGCGTCATCGGCACGATCAAACCCGAGTCTTCGGCCACGGCAATGAACTCGCCCGGGTTGACCAGGCCGCGCCGCGGGTGCTGCCAGCGGATCAAGGCCTCGGCGCCGACCACGCGGCGCTCGCCCATCGCCACCTTGGGCTGGTAGACCAGGCGGAATTCGCCGCCGTCGAGCGCGCGCTTGAGTTCGCTTTCCAGCGTCGCGCGCAGCAGCACCGCGCTGCCCATGGCGCCGTCATAGAAGCGCACCTGGTCGCGCCCGGCGCGCTTGGCCACGCCCATGGCGGTGCCGGCGCGGCCGAGCAGCACGTCGGCGTCCTGGCCGTCTTGCGGCGACAGGGCCACGCCGATGCTGCAACTCAGATCGAGCCGGTGATCCTGCACCTGCATCGGCAGGGCGATGGCCCGGATCAGGCGCTGGGCCACGCGCAACGCCTGGTCGGGGTCGCCGACGTCGACCAGCAGCACGGTGAACTCGTCGGCACCCAACCGCGCCACGGGCTCGTCGGCATGCTCGCCGATGTTCACGCCCTTCAGGTCGCTGGCGCGCACGCAGTCGCGCAGGCGCTGGCCCACCTGCTTGAGCACTTCGTCGGCCACCGGCGCGCCGAGGGTTTCGTTGATGAACTTGAAACGGTCGATGTCGACCACCAGCACCGCGCTGCACAGCCCGCGCCGCGCCGCGTAGGGCAGCCAGTGGTGTGCCATCTCGCGCAGCAGCGAACGGTTGGGCAGGCCGGTGAGTGCGTCGAAGTAGGCCAGGGTGCGGATGCGCTGATCGGCTTCGACGCGCTGGGTGATGTCCAGCCGGATGCCACGCAGCGCCAGCAGTTGGCCGCGGGCGTCGCATTCCACATCGGTCTGCTCGAACAGGCGGCGCACGCTGCCGTCCGGGCGCAGGATGCGGAACTCCAGCGCATACGGCCGGCCCTGTTCGAGCGCTTGCTGCACGGCCTGGCGCACCGCGTCGCGGTCATCCGCGTGCACGCATTCGAGCAGGTCGCCCAGGGAGCGCGCCACGCCGTCGGGCTGCATGCCGTGGATGCGAAACATCTCATCCGAACACTGCAACTGGGCCGCCCCGGGCTGCCATTCCCAACTGCCCAGGTGCGCCAGGCGCTGGGCATGGGCCAGCAGCGTCTGGTGTTGCAGCGATTCGCTCAGGGTGCGGTGGCTGCGCAGCGCGTAGCGCACCTTGTAGGGCAGCAAGTCCCACACGATGGGCTTGGTGACGAAGTCGGTGGCGCCACTGTCGTAGGCACAACAAATGGATTCGCGGTCGTCGCGCCCGGTCATCACGATGATGGGCAGGTTGCGCCCGTCGGGGTGGCGGCGCAGCCGCTCGCAGGCACGGTGGCCGTTCATGCCGGGCAGCAACAAGTCCACCAGCACCAGTTCGCAGCCTTCACGCTCGAAGTGCGCCAGGCCGTCTTCGGCGGTGCCGGCTTCGACCACCTGAAAGCCGGCCTGTTCCAGGCACTCGCGCACCATCAGGCGCAGCACGGCGTCGTCGTCGATCACCAGCACGCGCTGGTTGGCCAACTCTTTCATGGCGACACCGCCAGTTCGGCGCGCAGAGCCGCCAGCTCGCGCGCGGCCTGTGCATGCAGATGTTTGAGCTGCTCGGCCTGCTGCGCCACACCGTCGAGCCGCCCGCCGCGGCACGCCTCCTCGGTGCGGGCGGCCAGGGCCGACAGCGCCGCGGCGCCGACCATGGCGCTGGTTGATTTGAGCGAATGCGCCGCGCGCTCGACCTGCTCGCAGCGTTGGCGCGACAGGCCTTCGGCCAACTCGGCCAGCAC
>JAYUQE010000109.1:0-5196 GCA_043756905.1 Burkholderiales bacterium
CGCTGTCCACATCATCGCCGCCCACGGTGGCGATGCCGCTGGCCGACAAGGCCGCGCCGAAGTTGGAATAGTTGGCCTTGAAGCCGTCGCGGTTCAGCGCCACCACGCCCACGGTACCGACGCAGTTGGCCGGGCGGGTGGGCGCATTCCACTCATTGCCGGCGGCGGCCACCACGATGGCGCCCTTGGTGGTTCGGATTTCGTCAATCGCCGTCTGGTACGCCAGGCCGCACGCCGCCGAGCCACCGAAGCTGATGTTGATGATGCGTGCCGGGTTCGGGTTGTCGGGCACGCCCGCCACAGGCAGCCCGGCGGCCCAGCGCATGCCGTCAACGATGTCGGCCACCTCGGCACCGCACTTGCCCGCCACGCGCACCGGCAGCACCCGGCCGGCCCAGTTCATGGCCGCCACGCCCTGGCCATTGTTGGTGGCGGCGGCCAGCATGGTGGCGATGATGGTGCCGTGCCAGGAGCTGTCTTCAAGCTCGCAATTTCTGAACTCCGGCTTCAGGCGGTCAGCGGCATCGACCCAGTCGCCCGGGTCGCTGGCATCGGCGTCGCGGCCGTTGCCGTCGTTCGCATACTCCAGCACGCTCACGAAGTCGTAGCCCGGCAGCAGCCGGCCGCTCAATTCGGGGTGTGCAACGGTGCCGGTGTCGAGCACAGCCACCACGGCGCCGGCCGCGCCGGTGCTGTGCTGCCAGGCGGTTTGAAAGCCGGGCACGCCGCGCAACCGGGCGTCGATCAGGTTGCCATTGCTGCCGCTTACCGGCTGCAGCCACCACTGGCCGGCCGTGCCGGCCGTGCCGCCGTAAAACGGGTCGTTCGGGATGGGCGACGCCTGCATGCGCCGCTCGCGCGTGTTGGGCTCGGCCCAGGCCACGTCGCCGCGCTGTTCAAGCTGCTGCTTCAGCGCGGCCGCTTCGCCGGCGTTGTAAATGCGACCGAGATCCACGCGATGCTGGTCGCGCCCGGTGGCGCGCAGTCGCGCGGTGGGCAGGCCGGATTCACCTAACAGCTTGTTCCAGCGGCCGTGCTCGTGCGCGGCCAGGCGGGCTGCGAGTTGGTGGTCGCGCGCGTCGGCGTGGCGCGGTTGCAGTTGCGCGTGCGCCGGGGCGTCGCGCAGCTTGACGATGAACGAGCTGACTTCACCTGCCGCCTGCGCCGGCAGCCCTGTCCACATCAATGCGGCCGCAGCCAGGGCACGCGCGCAGGCGCGGGCGGGGAATCGGGTCATGGTGGGCCGCTCCAATGCAGGAGCGCGGATTATGGTCAGGGCGCGCCGCGCTCAGTTGCTGCGCTTGGTTGCCACGCACAGGTGCCGTGCTCAGGTGCCGTGCTCAGTTGCCAAGTTCAGCGCGCCGGCGCGCCCGGGCCAGGGCGGCCACCGCCGCGGCTAGGCCGAGCAAGGCCCAGCCGCTGGCCAGGCCACCCCCGCCACCGCCGCCTTGCGCCGGCGGCGGCACCACGGGCACCGCTGCCACGCTGATGGCGCGCTGCACGCTGGAGCGCTGGCCGCGGTCGTCGGTCACCGTCAGGCGCACGGTGAAGCTGCCCACCGCCAACGGCGTGAGCGTGGCGCTGGCCGCATTGCTGGCGTTGAACGGCCCGGCCACGCCGGCGCCGCTGACCAGTTCCCACAAATACGCCGTGGCACTGCGCCCGGTGCCGAGCAGCGTGGCGCTGCTGGTCAGGCTCAAGGCCGTGCCCACGGTGGGCGCGACGGGCAGGAAGTCGATGCGCGCGTGCGGGCCCTGCGCCAGGGCCACGGCGCCATCGGCGTCAGCCATGCCGGCGCCGCACAGGGCGGTGGTGCAGTAGCACTGCAACTGGTCGATGCCGTTGGGGGCGCGGCAGGCCACGATGTTTGCGCCCGTCTCGTCAACGCCCGCGCCGGAGGTTGGGAACGCGCGCGCACTGGCCTTCAAGTCGAACAACATTTCCGTGGGCGTGAGTTGCGGCTGGGCCGAGACCATCAGCGCCAGCACGCCGGCAACGATGGGCGCTGAAAAACTGGTGCCCACGGCGAAATTGAAACTGTCGCTCCAGTTGGAGCCGCCGGCCGCCGGCGCGGTCTTGCCGCTGTTCAGCGCAGTGATGATCGGGTACAGGCAGGGCTGGCCAACCCCCGTGTTGATGCAGTTGCCGCCCGGCGCGGCGATGCTGATGGCAGCGCCCAGGTCGGAGAACCCCACCTTGGTGCCGATGTGGCGTAGCCCCACCACGCCGATCGCACCTGGGCAGTTGGCCGGCAGGCCCACGGCATGGCCGGCGCTGTTGCCGGCGGCCACCACCAAGGCCGCACCCGCGGCGTTGACTTCGGCAATCACGGCCTGGTAAGCCGGCGTGCAGGCGCCGGCACTGCCCAGGCTCAGGTTGATGACGCGCGCCGGGTTGGGGTTGCGCGCGATGCCGGGCACATCCAGCCCCGCCGCCCAGCGCAGGCCGGCCTGGATGTCGGAGTCGAAGCCGCCACATTTGCCCAGCACCCGCACCGGCAGGATGCGCACGCCAAACGCCGTGCCGGCCATGCCCTGGCCATTGTTGGCGCTGGCCGCGATCACGCTGGCCACCTGGGTGCCGTGCCAGGAGCTGTCGGCCACGCCGCAGTCCTTGAATGGGCCACTGGCGTTTTCGGCGGCGGTGATCCAATCACCGGGGTCGGTGGCGTCGGCATCCGCGCCATCGCCGTCGTTGGCCGTGGTGGCGTCATGAACCATGTCGTAGCCGGGCAGCAGCACGCCGGCCAGATCAAGGTGCGAACCCACCACGCCGGTGTCCAGTACCGCCACCACCACGCTGGCTGAACCCAGCACCCGATCCCATGCCGCGGTGGCGTTAACGGAAGACATCACTTCCCCCGCCGGGGCACGCAAATACCACTGGCCTACCACCGGGCCACCGGTCTGGGTGGCGAGGTTGACGGCCGGGCCGGACAGGAACAACGGATCGGTGGGCAGCACCAGCGCGCGCCGCCGGCCATCGACCGACACCGACGCCACATCGGGGTGGCTGCGTAGCCGCGCCATCAAGGTGGCCGCATCCATGCCATCAGCCATCACCACATGGCTGTGCGCGCTGATCACCGCGCCGGCCGCGAGCGCCACGCCGGCATGCGCGGCCAGGGTGTTGGCGCGGCCCTGCGCCATGGCCGCCGCGCCGGGGCGCGACGTGCCCGCCGCCATGGCGTGCGCGCGCACGATGCCGGCACCGGGCTGGTAGGTGACGATCAGCCGCGCCTGTGCGGGCTGCGGCGCGGCCGCGGCACGGGCCCGGGTGATTTCGGCCTGGGCGGCCAGGCTTGCGCAAAGGAGTGCCAGCGCGGGCAGGAAGGTGCGTGCATTCATGCGCACCAGTTTAGGCGCGCCGTGTAAATCGTCACACCCCGCGCACCGGGGCAAATGTGTCAAGCCGTTCAGCCCGCCGGCAGGCCGTGCACTTTCACGGCCCCGGTCGGCGCCTACTTGGCGATGACGCGCACCATTTCGAGCACCTTGTTCGAATAACCCCATTCGTTGTCGTACCAGGCCACCACCTTCACGAAGGTGCTATCGAGCGCGATGCTGGCGTCGGCGTCGAACACGCTGGTGCAGACTTCACCGCGGAAGTCGGTGGCCACCACCTTGTCTTCGGTGTAGGCCAGCACGCCCTTCATCGCACCCTGGCTGGCCGCCTTCATGGCCGCGCAGATTTCAGCAAACGTGGCCGGGCGCTCCAGCTCGGCGGTGAGGTCGACCACCGAAACATCGCTGGTCGGCACGCGAAACGCCATGCCGGTGAGCTTCTTGTTCAGCTCCGGGATCACCACGCCCACCGCCTTGGCCGCGCCGGTGCTGCTGGGGATGATGTTTTCCAGGATGCCGCGGCCGCCGCGCCAGTCTTTGTTGCTCGGCCCGTCCACCGTTTTCTGCGTGGCGGTGGCGGCGTGCACGGTGGTCATCAGCCCGCGCTTGATGCCCCAGTTGTCATGCAACACCTTGGCCACCGGGGCCAGGCAGTTGGTGGTGCAACTGGCGTTGCTGATGATGGCCTGCCCAGCGTAGGTTTGGTCGTTGACGCCGAACACGTACATCGGCGTGTCGTCTTTCGACGGCGCGGTCATCACCACCTTCTTCGCACCGGCATCGATGTGCTTTTGCGCCGTGGCTTTATCCAGGAACAGACCGGTGGCTTCCACCACCACCGTGGCGCCGACCTCGCCCCACTTCAGCGCCGCCGGGTCGCGCTCGGCGGTCAGGCGGATGCGCTGGCCGTTGACAACGAGCGTGCCGCCGTCGATGGCAACCTCACCTTCGAAGCGGCCATGCACGCTGTCGTACTTCAGCATGTAGGCCAGGTAGTCGGGCTCCAGCAAATCGTTGATGCCGACGACCTGGATGTCTTGATGGTTAGCGATGGCGGCACGAAACACCATGCGCCCGATGCGGCCGAAGCCGTTGATGCCGATCTTGATGGTCATGGAAAGACTCCTTTTACTTGGACAAAACTTTGCGCACCGTGGCCGCCACGTTGTCGGCCGTGAGCTGAAAGTGCTTGAACAAGGCCGATGCCGGCGCGCTTTCGCCGAAAGTGTCGATGCCCACCACCGCCGCGCAGCCGTACTTCCACCAGCCGTCGGTGACACCGGCTTCCACCGCAATGCGCGGCAGCCTGGGCGGCAGCACGCTGCTCTTGTACGCCACGCTCTGGCGGTCAAACACCGTGGTTGAGGGGACACTGACCACGCGCACCGCGATGCCGTCTTTGGCCAAGGCCGCTTGCGCATGCAAGGCGAGCTGCACTTCGCTGCCGCTGGCCAGGATCACGGCCTGCGCCTTTTTCTTCAGCCCCACCTCGGCCGGCTCGGCCAGCACGTAGGCGCCTTTGCTGATTTCATCGAGCCCGGCCTTGGGCAGGTAGGGCAAATTCTGGCGGCTGAGCAGCAAGGCGCTGGGCCGGTTCGCATTGCCTAACGCGCATGTCCAGGCCACGGCGGTTTCGGCCGTGTCGGCCGGGCGCCAGACATCGAGGTTCGGGATGAGGCGCAGCGCCGCCGCATGCTCCACGCTCTGGTGCGTGGGGCCGTCTTCGCCCAGGCCGATGCTGTCGTGCGTGAAGACATGGATCACCCGGCGCTTCATCAGCGCGGCCATGCGGATGGCGTTGCGGCTGTAGTCGCTGAACGTGAGGAAGGTGCCACCGTAAGGGATAAAGCCG
>JAYUQE010000110.1:0-5187 GCA_043756905.1 Burkholderiales bacterium
ACGTTCTTCACCGGTGTCCTGTTCATCCTGCTGTTTTCCATCCACCTCGGCTGGCTGCCCTTCGTCTTCCGCGCCGACATCAGCGCCACCGGCTGGCAATGGTGGTGGGAACACTTGCGCCAATCGATCATGCCGGTCACCGTGCTGGGCCTGTTCCAGGCCGCGAGCTGGATGCGCTACGTGCGCAGCGCCGTGCTCGACGTGGTGCGGCTCGACTACGTGACCACCGCACGCAGCAAGGGCCTGTCCGAGCGCGTGGTCATCAACAAGCACGTGGTGCGCAATGCGCTGATCCCGGTGGTCACGCTGGTATTCCTGCAAATGCCGGCCGTCTTTGGCGGGGCCATCGTCACCGAGCAGATCTTCCGCATTCCGGGCATCGGCTCGCTGTTGATCGACGCCATCCTGCGCAACGACACGCCGGTGATCATGGCCGTGACGTTCGTCTTCAGCTGCCTGGTGATCCTGTTCAACCTGATTGCCGACTTGCTCTACGGCTGGCTCGACCCGCGCATTTCATACCGCTGATGACCGCAACCCGCCAAAACGCCTCGCCCTGGGCCGAAGCCTGGCGTCGTTTCAAGCGCCACCGCCTGGCCTACGGCAGCCTGTTCGTGCTCGGCGCCTTGGTCTTGGCGGTGTTGCTGGGCCCGCTGTTCTACAAGGTGGGCATCAACGACATCGACTTCAAGTCCCGCCTGGCCACGCCGAGCGCGATGCACCTGATGGGCACCGACGATCTGGGCCGCGACATCCTGGCCCGCGTGCTCTATGGCGGGCGCATCTCGCTGGCCGTGGGCCTGGCGGCCATGCTGATGGCCATCACGGTGGGCGTGGTCATCGGTGCCATTGCCGGCATCTCGCGCGGCTGGGTCGATGCCGTGCTGATGTGGATCACCGACCTGTTCCTCAGCCTGCCGCAATTGCCGCTGTTGCTGCTGCTGATCTTCCTGTTCCGCGAGGCGCTGAAGAAGGCCTTTGGCCTGGAGGTGGGCATGTTCATCCTCATCGTCGTGGTCATCGGCGGCTTTCGCTGGATGCCGGTGGCGCGCCTGGTGCGCGCGCAGTTCTTCAGCCTGCGCGAGAAAGAATTCGTTGAAGCCGCGCGTGCCCTGGGCGCCACCACCACACGGCAGGTGGTGCGCCACATCCTGCCCAACAGCCTGGGCCCGGTGATCGTGGCCGGCACCATCGACGTGGCCGCTGCCATCATTGCCGAAAGCACGCTCAGCTTCCTGGGCCTGGGCTTTCCGCCCGACGTTCCCACCTGGGGCCGCATCCTGTACGACGGGCGCGACTACATGGACATCGCCATGCACTGGGCGCTGTTCCCCGGCATCGCCATCTTCCTCACCGTGTTAACCATCAACTTCATTGGCGACGGCTTGCGCGATGCGCTCGACCCGCGCCGCGTGCTCTGACCATGGCCCTGCTCGAAATAAAGGGCCTGAAAACCCACTTCAAGACCGACGACGGCTGGCTGCACGCGGTAGACGGCGTCGACATCACCATCGAAGCCGGTGAAACCGTGTGCGTGGTCGGCGAATCCGGCTGCGGCAAGAGCGTCATGGCCAAGACGGTGATGAAACTCATCGACATGCCGCCGGGCAGAATAGTCGCCGGCCAAGTGCTGTGGCAGGGGCGCGATTTGGTGCCGTTAACGAATGACGACATGCGGCGCATCCGCGCCAAGGAAATCGCCATCGTCTTCCAGGAGCCGATGACCAGCCTGAACCCGGTGTACGCCATTGGCGACCAGATCGCCGAAAGCGTGATGCTGCACGAGAAGGTGTCGCGCAAGGAGGCTATGAACCGGGCGATTGAGATGCTCAAGCTGGTGAACATCCCGTCGCCCGAACGGCGCATCAACGACTACCCGCACCAGTTCAGCGGCGGCATGCGCCAGCGCGTGATGATCGCCATTGCGCTGGCCTGCAACCCCAAGCTGCTGATCGCTGACGAGCCCACCACGGCGCTCGACGTCACCATCCAGGCGCAAATTCTTGACCTGCTGGCTGAACTGAAAGGCCGCCTGGGCATGGCAGTGATGCTCATCACCCATGCCATGGGCGTGGTGGCCGAGGTGGCGCAGAAGGTGGTGGTCATGTACGCCGGCAAGGTGGTGGAAGAAGCCACGGTGGAAGAACTCTTTGCCCACCCGCGTCACCCCTACACGCAGGGCTTGATCCGCTCCATTCCACGCATCGACCTGGCCGCGCTGCACAAGACCCGTCTTGAAACCATCCCCGGCACCGTGCCCAAACTCATCGACCCGCCCGAGGGTTGCCGCTTCGCGGCGCGCTGCAGGCTGGCTGAACCCGCGTGCAGCAGCGCCACGCCGCCGCTGCGGGTGATTGCGCCAGGGCACAAGGTGGCTTGTTTCCTGGCTGAGGCCACGGCATGACTGAACCCATCCTCAAGGTCAAGAACCTGGTCAAGCACTTCCCCATTCGGGGCGGCTTGCTGCGGCGCGAAGTCGAGCGCGTGCATGCGGTCGATGGCGTGAGCTTCGAGCTGCAAGCCGGCGAAACGCTGGGCGTGGTGGGCGAGAGCGGATGCGGCAAGAGCACCACGGGGCGCTGCATCCTGCGCCTGATCGAGCCCACGTCGGGCGAGGTCTGGTTCGAGGGCCGCAACGTCACCACCGCGCCGCGCGACGAGCTGCGCGCGCTGGCGCGCGACATGCAGATCATCTTTCAAGACCCGTACGCCAGCTTGAACCCGCGCATGACGGTGGGTGCCATCGTCGGTGAAGCGCTCACCATCCACAAGCTGGCCGCCACGCGCGCCGCGTATGACGCGCGCATTGTTGACTTACTTGAAACGGTAGGCCTGAGCGCTGACCACATGCGCCGCTACCCGCATGAGTTTTCCGGCGGCCAGCGCCAGCGCATCGGCATTGCGCGCGCGTTGGCGGTGAGCCCGAAGCTGGTGGTGTGCGACGAAGCGGTGAGCGCGCTCGACGTTTCCATCCAGGCGCAGGTGATCAACCTGCTGGAAGACCTGCAAGCCAAGTTCAACCTGACCTACATCTTCATCGCCCACGACCTGAGCGTGGTGGAGCACATCTCAGACCGCGTGGCGGTGATGTACCTGGGCCGCATCGTCGAAATCTCGCCCGCGCGCGACCTGTATGTCGCGCCCAAACATCCTTATACACAGGCCTTGCTGTCGGCGGTGCCGATTCCCGACCCCACCGTCAAGCGCCAGCGCATCGTGCTGCAAGGCGATGTGCCCAACCCGATCAACCCGCCGCAGGGTTGCCACTTCCACCCGCGCTGCCCGCGCGCCGAAGCGCGCTGCAAGGTCGAAGCCCCGGTGCTGCGCGACATGGGCCCGGGCCGCATGGCGGCCTGCCACTTCGCATGAAACGCAGCACGCCGCTGGTGGTCACGGCCGCAGGCGGCCAGAAGCTGCGCCCCGAGCAAAAGCGCTTCAACCTGCTGCTGGCGCGCATCGACAAAGCCCGTGCACGGCTGGCGCAATGGCAGGAGCAGGTGCCGTTGTTTGCGCAGGCCTACACCGCGCGCGTTGAGCCGCTGCGCGACGAGATGCGCCGCGTGCGCGCCGAGTTTCTGGCCGAGCTTGACGCCGCACATGCTCGGGGCGGCTTGAACAAGACCGAAGCCGCGACCTTGAGCGAGCTGATTTGCGACATCGCCGAGGCCATGATCGACAGCGGCCTGGAGGAAGACGAAGCCGGCCTGAAGGCGCTGTTCAACCGCCACAGCGAGGTGGACTTCGACACGCAGCAGGCTGAAGCCCTGGATGACATGCGCGACATGCTGGAAGAGGTGGGCGGCATCGACCTGGGTGATGATGAGCTGGCGTCGGAAGACGACCTCATGCAGCGCGCGCGCGAACGCATGCAGGCCCGCGACGCCGAGCAAGAGCAACGCTCCCAGCAGCGCAGCGACGACGCTGTTGACCGGCCCAGGACGCAGGCGCAACAGCGGCGCGAGCGCGAAGAAAAACTGGCCACGCAAAGTGTGCGCGAGGTCTACCGCAAGCTGGCCAGCGCGCTGCACCCTGATCGCGCCACCGATGCCACCGACCAGGCCGAGAAAACCGCGTACATGCAGCGCGTGAACCAGGCCTATGCGGCCGGCGACCTGTTGGCGTTGATGCAGTTGCAGCTTGAAATCGAGCAGGTGGATCGCAGCCAGATCACCGACGCCCCGCCCGAGCGCGTGCGCCGCTTCAACAAGCTGTTAGCCGAGCAGCTTGAAGAGATTGAAGAAGAGATCGTGGCGCGTGAAATGCACCTGTGCATGCACTACGGCCTGGTGCAGGAGTGGCGGCTCGACCCGATGCGCCTGAACGACTTGATCAAAGAGCAGGTGCAGGAATTCGAAGTTGGCCTGTTCCAGATCAACCGCGACCGCGCGGTGCTGGGTGACAAGGTGCGTTTCAAGCGCTGGCTCAAGCAGGTGCGGCGCGAGCGCCAGGACGACTTTTTTTGACCCTGCTTCAGCCTGGCCGCAGCGTGCCCATCAGACGGTCCAGCAGCCCCTTCTTCGCGGGCGCTGTCGCCGCGGCGGGGCTCGGTGGGGGCGCCACCGGCCGGCTCGCGCTGGCCGCCAGTTGGCTGAGGCTTTCATACGTCATGCGGCGCAGGTCAATGCGCAGGCCCAGCTCACGTTCCATGCGAGCAGCCACGCGCACGGCCAACAGCGAATGCCCGCCCAGGTCGAAGAAGTTGTCGCTGGCCTGCACACCGGTCATGCCGAGCTGCTCTTCCCAGATGCGGGCCAGCTTGGCCTCGATGCCAGCCAGCGCCTGCTGCATGGGGGCAACGGGCTCAGCCTGTTGAGCGCTGGGTGCGGGCAGGCTGCGCCTGTCAAGCTTGCCGTTAGGCAGCAGCGGAATGGCGGCAATGGGCAGCACATGCTGGGGCAGCATGTAGGCCGGCAGCACGGTGCGAAGGTGGTCACGCAGCTCGGCCGCGCCGGGCATGGCATCGCGCGGCACGATATACGCCACCAGGCGCTGGTCGCCAGGAGTGTCTTCGCGCACCAGCACCAACGCCTGCTTGACCTGTGGGTGCGTCAGCAGGTTGGCCTCAATCTCGCCCAGTTCAATGCGATGGCCACGCACCTTGACTTGATGGTCAATGCGGCCCAGGCACTCCAGCACGCCATCGGCGCGCCAGCGGCCCAGGTCGCCGGTTCTGTACAGGCGCGCGCC
>JAYUQE010000111.1:0-15066 GCA_043756905.1 Burkholderiales bacterium
AATGAAATCGATGGATTTTTTCGCCAGGCTAGGCGTAGGCCCGCAGCCGCACTTTTTGTGCGGCAAGGGGATGCAACGACGCATGGCGGAAAAAGACGCGATTTCATGTATTGGTTTTGGTGAAACGGACTACTAGGGCCGCTGCGCACCCACTTCGACGGCGGGCAACCGCACCTCGTTGCTGGCCAATTGCAGCGTCATGAGGTAGCGCCCGGCGGGCATGGCGTTGAAGTGGAATTCGCCCAGGGCGTTCAGCGCGGCCGTGTGGGCCTGGCCGGTGCCCGCGCCTTCGCCGACCAAGCGCACGCTGCCGGTTTCGTCGGGCCCCAGGATCTGGCCGCTGAGCAAGTAGGCGGCGCCGGCCGGCACGATGCGCAGGTCGATGTCGCGCCCTTCGGCGCTGAACACAAGGTGGCGCGCGTCACCGGGCAAGGCGCGCACGCCGGCGGCCAGGGCGCCGGCCGCCCAGCTGTCGAAGCTGAGCACGGCCAAGGTACGCTGCAGCCAGCCGGCAGCGCCGGGTGCTGCGCCCGGCGCGGCGGCGTCGCGAGGGAACAGTGCGACGGCCGCATTCACCCAGGCCGCTGGCGCTTCGGGCAGGCGCGCGGCCCTGCAGGCCAGTTGCTCGAACTCGGCGTCGGTCAGCGACGGGATGGGTTTCATGTTGGGCGGCGGTAAGGCGTCGATGCAACACAGAGCGGGCGTGTGGCCTTGAAATACATCGCGTTACCTCACCAATGTACGCAGTTTGCCCAGGCAACGTGCGCGCGTGGGCCCCACGCTACCCACAGGCATGTTGAGCCGGCGCGCGACTTCGTCGTAGGCCAGGGTGTCATCGTCGGCGCGAAACACCAGCAGCAACAACTCGCGGCAGCGCGCATCCAGCCGTTCCAGGGCCCGGCGCACGCGCTCGGCTTGCTGCAATTCGTCAAGCGCCTGCTCGGGGATGAGCGCGTCGTCGGCCAGGTCGATGCTGGCGGCGTCGCCATCCTCGTCCTGCATCGGCGTCAGCGACACCGTGCGCCGGCTGTGCCGCCACAGCGCCAGCACTTCGCGCTTGGCCGTGGTGACTAGCCAGGCCTGAACCCGCGCGCCGTCGCGGATGCGCGGCAGGTGTTCCAGCAGGCGGGTGAAAACGGTCTGGAAGACGTCATGCGCGGTGTGTTCATCCAGCCCGGCGCGGCGCACCACGGCGTACACCAGGCGCTGGTAGCGCCGCACCAGCGTGGCCCAGGCGGCCGCGTCACCGGCTTGACACGCGGCCAGGAGTTGCAGGTCGGTGGCGTCGTCGTTCATCGCAGCGGCGCAGGTCTGGGGGTGCCCATGAGTAAATGTGGCTCTGCCACTTTACTCATGCCCCCTCGGGGGGCGGACGACGTAGTCGTCGGCCTGGGGGTGCTCTCAGGCGGGTGCAAACGGCTGGCGTTCATGCGCGGGATTGTCGCGTGCCCGCAGGGCCTGGGGGTGCGCGGCGACAATGCCGCCATGACCAAGAAGTTGCTGTATGGCTTTCACGCGGTGGGCGTGCGCTTGAAGATCGCACCGGCCAGCGTGCTGGAGGTGCACGTCGACGCCAGCCGCCGCGACGCCCGCATGCGCGCCTTTGTTGACCGCGTGCGCGACGCCGGCGCCCAGCTCGTTGAAAGTGACGCCGAACGTTTGTTTCGCCTGTGCGGCAGCGCCGGCCACCAGGGCGTGGTGGCGCGGGTGGAACCCTTGCCGCAGAACCACTCGCTTGACGACTTACTTGATGAAACCAGCGGCCCACCCCTGCTGCTGGTGCTAGACGGCGTGACCGACCCGCACAACCTGGGGGCCTGCCTGCGCGTGGCCGATGGCGCCGGAGCGCAGGCCGTGATCGCACCCAAAGACCATGCCGTGGGCGTGAACGCCACCGTGGCCAAGGTGGCCAGCGGCGCGGCCGAAACGGTGCCGTACTTCATGGTCACCAACCTGGCGCGCACGCTCAACGAGCTGAAGGAACGCGACATCCGCATCGTGGGCACCAGCGACGACGCGCCGCACAGCCTGTATGACACCGGCCTGGCCGACCTGGCCGGCCCGCTGGCCTGGGTGCTGGGCGCCGAAGGCACGGGCCTGCGCCAGCTCACGCGCAAGACTTGCGACGCGCTGGTGCGCATTCCGATGCTGGGCGCGGTGAGCAGCCTGAACGTCTCGGTGGCCAGCGCGCTGTGCCTGTATGAAACCTTGCGCCAGCGCAGCGCGAAGCCATCAACCCCAACCCCAACGCAAACGCAAACGCAAACGCAAACGCAAACGCCATGACCCGAACCGTCGCACTCATCGCCGTGTTTTCACTCCTGCTTGCCGGCTGCACCCAGGAAAGCCAGAACCAGATCAAGCGCGATATCCAGAACTGGACCGGTACCAACGGCGTGCTCGAGGTGTATGCCGGCGACAAGGTCGTCAAGCGCTTCATGAAGATCGACAAGCTGTCTACCGCGTTGGGCACCGACGACGGCAAGCCGCGCAACTACCGCTTCGGCTATGGCGTGCTTGACGAGAACCTCAATGGGCTGGCCGACTCAAGCGAGAAGCGGGTGTACTTCGAGATCGGCGACTACTCGCAATACGTGTTCTTCGAAAACCCGCGCTGAAACGCCAGGTCG
This sequence comes from Burkholderiales bacterium, assembly GCA_043756905.1. Taxonomy (GTDB): domain Bacteria; phylum Pseudomonadota; class Gammaproteobacteria; order Burkholderiales; family Burkholderiaceae_C; genus Rubrivivax. Next base: position 2,631 of record JAYUQE010000111.1, read on the forward strand.
CTACACGCCGCCCAACGCGCCCACCAGCGCGCCAAGGCCGATCAACCAGATCGGGCTGAGCTTGCTGCGCAGCATGGCCCACACGGTGCACACGGCGAGCGCCAGGGCGCCGATGCGCTGGCCGCCATGGCCCAGGTAGGGTTGCAGCAGCACCCAGCCGGTGGCCAGCAGCAGGCCGATGCTCAACGGCCCCAGGCCGGCATTGAAGGCGCGCACGGCGCGTGAATCGCGGTACTGCTCGGTCAAGCGCCCGGCTTTCAGCGCCAGCAGCGTGGACGGCAGCATGATCCCGCTCATCGCCGCCACCAGGCCGGCCATACCGGCCAGGTTGAAGCCCAGCACCGCCACGAACAGCACGTTGGGGCCGGGCGAAGCCTGGGCAATGGCGATGGACGTGTTGAACTGCGCGGCATCAAGCCAGCCGTGTTCCTGCACCACGAAGCGCTGCATGTCGGACGCGGTGTTGATGGCCCCGCCGATCGAGATGAGCGACAGCACCAGGAAGTGCGCAAAGAGCTGCGCCAGTTCAGGCCAACCCAGGCCTCCGTTGCCCATCCACCAGCTGTTCATGGCTTCAAACAGCGCCATGCATAGGCCAACGCCAGGCCACCCACGCCCAGCACCACCCACGGCAGCGGCCAGCGCAGCAGGCCCACCAGGGCAAAGGTGGCCAGAATCACCGCCATGCAGGCCGGCTTGCCGATGGCGTTGCCATGCAGGCCACTGGCCAACTTGAACGCCGTGGCCAGAATCAACCCGGCCGCCACCGCGCCCATGCCGCGCAACGCACCCGCCACCGCGGGCCATTGCTCGAAGCGCTGGTACAGCAGCGCCAGCGCGATCACCAGGATGCCCGGCACCACGAACAACCCGGCCAGCGCCGCCAGCGCGCCGCGCCAGCCGAAATGGCGGTCGCCCACGATCAGTGCCAGGTTCACGATGTTCGGCCCGGGCAGCACCTGGCTGGTGGCCAGGGTGCTCAGGAAGGCCTGCCGGCTCATCCAGCCCTGGCGCTCCACCAGTTCGCGCTGCGCCACGGCGAGCACGCCGCCAAAGCCCTGCAGGGCCAGGCGGTTGAACACGGTGAAAAGCTCGGCCGCGTTCGCCGGTGCGCGCTGGCCGTCAAACATGACGCTGGCGCGGCCTGCGCCATACCATTACCCAGCTTAACCACAGGCTGCATGCGAAAGCGGCCAACATCCAGCCCAGCGAGGCCAGGTGCAGCCCGCCGTAGCCGCTGGCGCTGATCAGCGCGCCGCCGCTGGCCGCGCCGACCACCTGGCCCAGGTACATGGCGGCCGAATTCATGGCCATCAGCGCCGGGGCCAGCGCCGGCGCCGCCTGGCCCAGCCGGGCTTGCTGTGCCGAATTGCAGGCAAAGCAGGCCAGCCCCCAGGGCACCAGCACCGCGGCCATGCTGAGCAGGCTCACGCCCAACGGCCAGGCCAGCAGGCTGGCAATCATCAGCGCCAGGCTCAATGCCACGGCCACATGGGCGCCGATGCGGTCGATGTAGCGCGAAGCCAGCACCTGGCCCAGCACGCCAAACACACCGAACCACAGGAACAGGGCGCTGATATCGGCCGTGCCCGCGCCCAGCACGCTGCGGTAGTACGGCGCCATGTAGCTGTAGATGACGAACTGGCTGGCCGAACTCAGCGCGGTGACGGCCACCATGGCCACCAGCACCGGGCGGGTGAAGACCTCGCGCCAGTTGGCGCGCGACAGTGCGGCGGGTTTCACGCCGTCGGGCATGCAGCGCCACAGCCACCCCGCGGCGGCCAGGCTGAGCAGTGCCACGGCGCCAAAGGCCCAACGCCAGCCCCAGGTTTCGCCCACTGCTGCGGCCAGCGGCATGCCCAACACCGACGCCAAAGACCAGCCCATGAAGACGAAGGTGATGGCGCGGCCGCGCTGCGCCGCCGGCACCATGACGCCGATGGCCGCGGCAGCTTGCGGCGTATACAGCGCCGCGCCGAGCACGGTGGCCGCGCGCACCGGCAGCAGGCTGGCAAAGCTGGGCATCAGGGCCGACAGCGCATGGCCCAGGCTGAACCAGACCAGGGCGAACACGAGCAGGCGGCGGCGGTCCCAGCCGGCGCAGGCCGCGGCCAGCGCCGGCGCGCCGATCATCATCACCAATGCGGCCACGCTGATGAGGTGCCCACCCACGGCCACCGGCACGTGCAGCGACGCGATCAGGTCGTTCAGACACGCCGGCACCACCATCACGCCACAGGCGATGACAAAGTTGCCCAGCATCAGGGCCCAGGAAGCAGCGCGCGGGTGCTGCGGTGCGGCGGGGGTGTTCAGCGAATCACCTTGAACGCTTCGGGGTTGATGATGTTGCTGGGTTCCTTGGCAATGAAATTGACCACGTTGCGAAACGCCGCTTCGAAGTACAGCTCGTAGCTGTCTTGTTCAACGTAGCCGATGTGCGGCGTGCAGATGGCGTTTTCCAGGCGCAGCAGCGGGTGGCCCTGCAAGATGGGCTCGCTTTCGAACACATCCACCGCGGCCAGGCCGGGACGGCCCTTGTTCAGCGCCGAAACCAGCGCGTTCTCACTCACCAGCTCGGCCCGCGAGGTGTTGACGAACAGCGCCGTGGGCTTCATGCGGGCCAGGTCTTCGAGCGTGACAATGCCGCGCGTGGCTTCGTTCAGCCGCAGGTGCAGGGTGAGCACGTCGCAGGTTTCGAAAAAGGCTTCGCGCGAGGCCGCCACGGCCAGGCCGTCGGCGCGCGCGCGTTGCAGCGAATCTTCGCGGCCCCACACCAGCACGTTCATGCCGAAGGCACGGCCATAGCCCGCCACCAGTTGGCCGATGCGGCCATAGCCCCAGATGCCCAGGGTGCGCCCCTTGAGCACCATGCCGACGCTGAAGTTGGGCGGCATGCCGGCGGACTTCAGGCCCGACTGTTGCCAGGCGCCATGCTTGAGGTTGCCGATGTAATGCGGCAGCCGGCGCATGGCGGCCATGATCAGCGCCCAGGTCAACTCGGCCGGCGCCGTGGGCGAGCCCACGCCTTCGGCCACGGCAATGCCCAGGCGGGTGCAGGCCTCGACATCGATGTGCGAGCCGACCCGGCCGGTTTGCGAAATCAGCCGCAGGCGCGGCAGCTTTTCAAGCAACTGGCGCGGGAACTGGGTGCGCTCGCGAATCAGCACCAGCACTTCCACATCGCGCAGCCGCACCGCCAGTTGGCCGATGCCCTTGACGGTGTTGGTGAAGACCTTGGCGTTGAGCGGCTCCAGCATCGCCGCGCAGGCCAGCTTGCGCACGGCGTCTTGGTAGTCGTCGAGGATGATGATGTTCATGTGGGGCGGGATTTTGCCCTGTGCCGCCGGCCACACCGGCAGCGCCCGCACACCGCACACCGCACGCTGAACACCCGAGCCGATCGACCCTCATGGCACGCGCGACGGCGCCATGCCACTGCGCAGCGGTAAAGCCTGGCACTTCACCGGCGAGTCATGGCCTCGACCATGGGCATTGCCCAGGACTGCGCCACTTCGGCGTGGGGCGCGGCAAGGCCAATGACTTGGGGTGCTGAGACTTGGGGGCGCTGACCTCAGAACACCGACGCCGCAATGCTGGGCATAGCACTGTCGGGGAACACCGACTCGATGTGCCTTTGCAGGCGCTTGCGCTGTTGATCGTCGTTGCACAGGCTGGCAAAGACCAGCGCGCGCAGCATCCACAGATCGAATGGGTCCTCGGCCTGCCGCACCTGTTGTTGCAGCCACTGGCCGCGGCTGCCGCTCAGGCCGGCAACCGCCGCCTGGAACGTGACCTTCAAGTCAACGAACGCGCGGCGCGCGGCGATGCGGGCCGCCCGGTCGTGCGGCATGCCGGCGCCGGGCAGGCCGGCGTTGTCGAGGTAATGCCGCGGCGCGGCCAGGGCAGTGTTGGGGCTCATGAATGCTGGGTGGCGAGGCTGCCGCGTGGGGTGCGGGTGGGGAAGTGGCGGTTCAGCCCCTGCAAGCGGCCTTCGGCCTCGCGTTGGCTGTGATGCACGGCCACCTGGTGGTAGACCTCGGCGCGCAGATGCCACAACTCGCGCAAGGAATGGGCGCGGCTGATGCGCTGCGCCAGGCTCTGGGTCGGGCCGCAGGGCAGGTCGAGCAACACGTGCAGGAACGCCTGGCGCACCGGCGGCAGCCGGTTCAGCGGCGGGGCGGCCTCCAGCGGCGCGGGGGCCAAGAGCCAGAACCACAGGCGCCGCGGCAAGCTGCTGGGGGCCTGGCGCAACGACGGCGGGGTGACCTCGGTGCGCGAATGCAGGCCCGAGGGCACGCCCGATACGGCGCTCTCGCGCTGGCTCAGGCGTGACAACAGTCGAAAAGGCATCATGGGTGTGAGATCGGACACGGCGTTGTGAACTTGAGTCATTGTTCGAGCGCAGCCCCCGTGCCAAGGCCTGGAACAGCGGCCTGTGCACCTTGCTGTTTGCCCCCGCACTTGCCCCCTACTTGCCCCCGCACTTGCTGGTGCGTGGAACAAGTACTGATGCGCCCCGCAGACCTGCGCGTTAGCCTTCGCGTTGGGTATTTCGGAGACTGTTGGATGCGCTGGATACATCGTTTTCTGTGGGCGGCGCTGGCGCTGTTGGTGGCGCTGGCGGCAGCGTTGTGGGTTTACAGCCTGCTGGTGTTGCCGCAACAAGATGGCCGCCTGAACATGGCCGGCATCCAGGGCGAAGTGCGCATCGAGCGCGACGCCGATGGCATCCCCAGCATCCACGCCGGCAACCTGGCCGACCTGATGTTCGGCCTGGGCGTGGTGCATGCCCAAGACCGGCTGTGGCAGCTTGAAACGCACAAACGCATCGGCTCCGGCCGCCTGGCCGAAGGCTTCGGCCTGGGCGCGCTGGAAACCGACCGCTTCCTGCGCGCGCTGGGTGTGCGGCGTGCCGCGCAGGCGCAGTGGCAGCAAACCCAGGGCGAATCGCGTGTCGCGCTCAGTGCCTACGCCCGCGGCATCAACAGCTACGTGCGCAACCACATGAAGGCGCGGCCGCCTGAATTCATGCTGCTGGGCTTGCAGCCCGAGGACTGGAGCGAAGTCGACAGCCTGGCCTGGGGCATCATGATGGCGTGGGACCTGGGTGGCAACTGGGGCACCGAGCTGCAACGCCTGCGCCTGGCGCTGAAGATGCCGGTGGCGCGGGTCAATGAACTGATACCGCCCTACCCGGGCGACAGCTATCCGCCCACGGCCGATTACGCACAACTGTTCCAGGGCCTGAACCTGCGCGCAAGCACCAGGAGTGCCTGGAACCGCTTGCAAGACATCGCGCCCGAGTCTGGCGTGGAAGGCGTGGGCTCGAACAACTGGGTGCTGGCCGGCAGCCACACCACCACGGGCAAGCCGCTGCTGGCTAACGACCCGCACCTGAAGCTCAGTGCACCGGCGCTGTGGTACTTCGTGCGCCTGTATGCGCCGGGCATCAAGGTGGCCGGCGCCAGCATGCCGGGCCTGCCCACGGTGGTGCTGGGGCAAAACGAGCACATCGCCTGGGGCTTCACCAACACCGGGCCCGATGTGCAAGACCTGTACATCGAACGCATCAAGCCCGACGACCCGGCGCAATATCAAACGCCCAATGGCTGGGCGCCGTTCGAAACCAGCACCGAGAAAATCGCGGTCAAGGGCCAGCCCGACGTGACCATTGCGGTGCGGCGCACCCGCCACGGCCCGGTGATTTCAGATGCCGGTGGCCACGACGATGTGCTCGGCGCCAAGGGCCGCCCGGCGTACGCATTGGCCATGCGCTGGACGGCGCTGGACCCCGATGGCGACACCGTGGCCACCGGCCTGGCCTTCAACCGCGCCACGTCAGTGCAATCTTTTGTTGCTGCCAGCAAAGGGTGGATTGCGCCGATGCAGAACATGCTGGTGGCCGACCGCGCTGGCCGCATTGGCTTCGTGGCGCCGGGCCGCGTGCCGGTGCGCCAACCCGACAACGACCTGCATGGCCTGGTGCCAGCACCTGGCTGGGAGGCGCGCTACGACTGGGCCGGCTGGGTGCCGCTGGACGAAACGCCGCGCGAATTCGACCCCGCACGCGGCTACATCGCCACCGCCAACCAGCGCATCCACGGCAAGGACTACCCACACTACCTCACCAGTGATTGGGCGCTGCCCTATCGGCAGCGGCGCATCGAGCAGATGCTGCAAGACCGGCCCAGGCATTCGCTGGACGACTTGCGTGCCATCCAGGCCGACGAATATTCCCTGGCCGCACTGAAGCTGCTGCCGTACCTTAAAAAGGCCAGCTCACCACACAAGCTGGCGCTGGCCGCGCAAGACCAACTGGCCAATTTCGATGGCCGCATGGCGGTGGACAAGGCCGCACCGCTCATCTTGTGGATCTGGACGCGCCACCTCACCCAAGCGCTGTTCGCCGAAAACATGGGCGCCGAGTTTTACGAACGCACCCTGGCCAGCCGCACCTTCCGCGATGCGTTGGAAGGGGCGCTTGAGCGCGACGACGCCCACTGGTGCGACAACACGACGACGCGCATGGTCGAGACCTGCGCCATGCAGGCAGACAACGCGCTCAGCAGCGCACTGGCCGAGCTGATGTTTCGCTTTGGCGACGATGTGTCCAAATGGCAGTGGGGCCAGGCGCACCAGGCGCGTTCCGAGCACCGGCCGTTCAGCCGCGTTCGCGGGCTGGCCGGCTTGTTCGAAGCGCGCACGCCGGTGGGCGGCGACACCTTCACGGTGAACGTGTCGCGGGTGAGCTTCCGGCCTGACCCGGTGACCAGTGAGCTGTACCTCGACGAACACGGCCCCAGCCTGCGTGCCCTGTACGACCTGGCCGACCCGGCGCAGTCGCGTGTGATGCATTCAACCGGCCAGAGCGGCATTGCGCTGAGCCCGCTGTACAAGCGCTGGGTCAAACCGTGGGCTCAAGCGCAATATGTGCCGCTGTGGCCGGCCGTGCCGCCCGAGCAGGTGCTGACGCTGGTGCCACAGTAGCGCGGCGCTGCGCGCGCGTGTGGCTTGCACGGGGCTTGCACGGGGCTTGCACGGGGCCTGCACGGGGCCTGCACGGGGCCTGCACGGCGTCCGCGCCGGCCAGGTGGGCGCTACATCAACATGGTGTTGCGAATCAGCCCCACGGCCAGGCCTTCGAGCGCGAAGCTTTCGTCACCGTTGGCCACGTGGATGGTTTCGAACTCGGGGTTTTCAGGGATGAGCTCGATGCCGGCCCTGGTTTTGCGAAAGCGCTTCACCGTGACGTCATCACCCAGCCGCGCCACGACGATCTGGCCATTCCTGGCTTCGCGCGCGCTTTGCACGGCGAGCAAGTCGCCGTCGATGATGCCGACATCGCGCATGCTCATGCCGCGCACCTTGAGCAGGTAGTCGGGCTTGCGCTGGAACATGCTGGCTTCCATGACGAAGCTGCGGTCGATGTGCTCTTGCGCCAGGATGGGGCTGCCCGCCGCCACCCGGCCCACCAGCGGCAAGGTCAGCTGCGCGATGCCCGGCAGGCCCAGGCTGTATTGCTTGCCGCGCGATTCGTTCAGCGCGCGCAGCACCGGGTGGTTCAGGCGGATGCCGCGCGAGGTGCCCGCGGCCAGTTCGATGACGCCCTTGCGCGCCAGGGCTTGCAAGTGTTCTTCGGCTGCGTTGGCCGAGCGAAAACCCAGCTCGGTGGCAATTTCGGCCCGCGTGGGCGGGGAGCCGGTGCGTTCCATGGTGCTTTGCACCAGGTCGAGAATCTGTTGCTGCCGATCGGTGAGCTTGGGCTTTTCGATCATGGTGTGCGCCAATGGCCTGAGTAGCCTGAGTTAAGGAAACTGGTGTTTCATCCAGCCACTGTATTTTCATCCATGTGAAGGCGAAATGCAAAGCCAAATTCAAAACGAGCGTGACACGGTCGTGATCATCGGCACCGGCGGCACGATTGCCGGCACGGCCGCCAGTGCGCAAGACGCGCTGGGCTACACGTCGGCGCAACTGGGTGTGGCCGAGCTGGCGGCGGGCCTGGGCGTTGAGCGCATCGAGACCGAACAGTTAGCTCAAGTGGACAGCCGCGACATGAGCCATGCCCTGTGGCAGCAACTCGCCCGGTGCGTGGCCGGGCACCTGGCGCGGCCTGACGTGTGCGGCGTGGTCATCACGCACGGCACCGACACGCTGGAAGAAACCGCCTACTTCCTGCAGCGCGTGTTGGCGCCAGGCAAGCCGGTGGTGTTGACCGGCGCCATGCTGCCGGCCAGCCACCACCAGGCCGATGGCCCGCGCAACCTGGCGGATGCCGTGGCGCTGGCGCGCCATGCACGCGCACGCGGCGTGCTGGTGGCCTTTGCGCGGCATGTGTGGTCAAGCCTGGAGGTACGCAAGTCGCACAGCCACCGGCTCGATGCGTTCAATGCGGGGGATGCCGGGCTGCTGGCGCTGTTCGAGCCCACTGGCCTGCGTGAGCTGCGGCCGTGGCCGGCGAGCGTGGCCCTGGGGTTGGCGGCAATCAGCGCTGAGCCGCTAAGTTGGCCCTGGGTGGAAGTGCTGGCCAGCCACGCCGGCTTTGATGCGCGCACCGTTGCTGCCTTGTGCGCCGCCGGCGTGCGCGGCCTGGTGGTGGCCGGCACGGGCAATGGCAGCCTGCACCATGCCTTGCAAGCCGCATTGATCGACGCCGTGGCCGCGGGGGTGGCTGTGTTGTTGACCAGCCGCTGCGCCGGCGGTGGGGTGCTGGGTGACGCGCCCTTCGAGGTGGCCGCCCAGCTCACGCCCTGGCAGGCGCGGGTGGAACTGCTGCTGCGCTTGCTGGCAGTGAAGTGATGGTGAAGTGATGGTGAAGTGATCGCTACCGTTAACCCGCTTTGGCCACGGCATGGCTAACGATTCGCTTAAGGCGGCACTTAACGTTCCCGCCCGGCCTTCAGCAGCACCTGCGTGATCGGCTCCAGCAAATATTGCAGCGGCGTGCGTTCGCCGCCTTCGATGTACACGTCGGCCGGCATGCCGGCTTGCAGCTTCTGCGTCGGGTCGATCGAGCCGGTCAGGCCGGGGTCCGTCACTTCCACCTGCACCGTGTAGTAGGGCGCGCCGGTCTGCTGGTCTACCTGCCGGTCAGGCGACAGGTACGTCACTTTAGCCGGCACGGGCTTGGTGGTGCGGTACTTGAACGCCGTGAAGCGCAGGCTGGCGGCCTGGCCCTGGTGCACACGGGCCACGTCATCAGTGCGGATGCGCGCTTCCACCAGCAGGCGCGGGTTGGCGGGCACGATGTCGGCAATCGGCTCGCGGGGCGCGATCACGCCGCCGCTGCTGGTGAAGCGCAGGCCCATCACCAGGCCGCCCACCGGCGCGGTGATCACCTGGCGCGTGCTGGCATCGGCGGCCTTGGCCAGTTCCTGCTCGATTTCTTGCAGGCGCACGCGGGCCACTTTCAGGCCGTCGCTGGCGGTCTGGCGGTAGTCGTCTTGCAGGCTGCGCATCTTCAAGTCGAAGTCGCCCAGCCGCTGTTCGGCACGCACCAGTTCGCCACGGCGTTCTTCAATGCGCGCGCGGTAATCTGACATCGCGGCTTCAAGCTGCGCCACGCGGTTGGCAGGCACATAGCCTTCCTTGGAAAGCGCCACCGAGCTGTCGTACTCCTTGCCCTGCGCCACCAACGAATCTTCAACCCGTGCGATCTGCGAGCGCAGGCTTTGCATCTCTTGCGCCACCTTGCTCTTTTGCGATTGCATCAGCCCGAGCTGGCTGTTCACGGCGTCGCGCCGCGCCGCAAAGAGCGACAACTCCTTGCGCATCTGATCCGCCAAATCAGGGTCGTTGCGCGCCGCTTCCTGCAAGGCATCGGGCCACTTCACCAGCGCGGCCCGCTCTTGTTCGGCGCCCAAGCGCAGCAAGCCGGCCTTTTCGCTCCACATGCGGTACACCAGCCGCTGCCGGTTGGCCGACACGGCCACATCGCCGAGTTCGATCAAGGGCTGGCCGGCCTTCACCTCTTCACCATCGCGCACCAGCACCGCGCGCACGATGCCGCCTTCGGCATGCTGCAAGGTGCGGCGGTTCAGGTCAACCTTCACATAGCCCTGCGCCACCACGGCTGAACTGAGAGGCGCCAAGGCCATCCAGCCCAGGATGGGCGCCAGGCCCGCCACCATGATTAACAGGCCGATCAGGCTGATGCGTCTGGCGTCACCCAGGTGCTTTTGCACCGGGTCTTGCTTGGCTTCGCCCTGCAGGGCCGGGCCCAGCGTGTCTGAAAAACCTTGCGGCTGGGTGGGCACGTTGTCGGCGGGGTCGAAGCCCGAGCGCGCAACGGCGTTGCCAGGAGTGGAGGTGTGAAGCTTCATGCTGCCGCCCCCTTCGCGCCACCCGCCACCACGCGCGGCGTGGCGCCGGGCGCCTGGCCGCCACGCAGGGCCTGCACCACTTCGCCCACTGGGCCGTAATGCGCGGCGCGGCCGTTTTCAAGCACCAACATCTTGTCGACATGCTGCGTGAGCGTGGTGCGGTGCGTGACCACCACCACGGTAATACGCCCGGCTAACTGTTTCAGCGTCTGCGCCAGCAGTTGCTCGCCGGCGCCGTCTAGGTTGGCATTGGGCTCGTCCAGGATCAGCACCTTGGGGCTGCCATACAGCGCACGCGCCACCGCCAGGCGCTGGCGCTGGCCGGGTGACAGCATGGCGCCATGCGGGTCGATTTGCGTGTCGTAGCCCTTGGGCAAGTTCAATACCAGTTCATGCGTGCCGGCCAGTTTGGAAGCCTGCACCACCCAGTCAGGATTCACCGGCCCCAGGCGGGCGATATTTTCGGCCACCGTGCCGGCAAACAGCTCCACGTCTTGCGGCACGTAGCCGATGTGCGGGCCGATCTCTTCACGCGGCCATGAAGCCAGGTCAGCACCATCGAGCCGCACCACGCCGGCCGAAGGCGCCCATACGCCGGTGAGCAGCCGCACCAGGGTGCTCTTGCCCGCGCCGCTGGGGCCGATGATGGCCAGCGACTCGCCCTTGTCCAACTGCAAGCTCACACCGGCCAGCGCAAAACGGTCGCTGTTCGGAATGCGGTACATCAGGTTCTGTGCGCTCAACGCACCTTGCGGCGCCGGCAGGCGCATGTGGTCACCCGGTTTCGGTGCCTTGTCCAAAAGTTCCATCAAACGTTCGTAGGCCAGCCGGCCTTCGGCCAGCACCTTCCAACTGCCCACCACTTGCTCCACCGGCGCCAGCGCGCGGCCTAACAGAATGGTTGAGGCGACGAGCACGCCAGGCGTGGTTTCACCAATCAACACCAGGTAGGCGGCCAGCGCCTGCAAGGCAATCTGCACCCACTGGCGGGTGAAGCGGGTGAAAGAAGTCATGCCCACCGAACGCCGCGCCGCCGACTTTTGCGACTGCGCCAGGTCGTGGCTCATGTGCTGCCAGCGCCCCAGCAGCGAATCGCCCATGCCCATGGCCTGCACCACTTCGGCGTTTTGCAGTGACGATTCCAGGTAGATCGAAGCCTTGCCCGCTTCGCGCTGCAACTCGGCAATCTGCTTGCGCGTGATGCGGTCGTTCACGATCGCCAGCACCAGCATGAACAGCGCCGCAGAAGTGGCCGCCATGCCCATCCACGGGTGCGCGACCCAGATCACCGCCAGGTACACCACCGCCCACGGCGCATCGAGCACCGCCAGCAGGCCTTGGGCCGAAAACAGCGCACGCAGGCTGGCCACGTCACGCAGGCCTTGCATCGGCACCGGGCCATCGCGCTTGGCGGCTTGCGCCAGCGTGACGCGGGAAACAACGGGTGACAGCGCGTCGTGCACCAGGTTGCCCATCACGCCTTGCAAGCGGCCGCGCAAATATTCGAGTGCGCCGATGAACAGCAAGGCAATGGCCACGCCCAACACCAGCATCCACAGCGTTTCACGGCTCTGGCTGGTGAGCACCCGGTCGAACACCTGCAAGATGAACATGGCCGGAGCCAGCATCAGCAGGTTGATGACCAAAGAAAAGCCCGTTGCGACGAGCAGCGGGCGGGTGAGGAGGGTGCGCAGATTGGTGTTCATCACATCAAACAAACTGGCCACCATGGTAACCCTATGGTGGCCAGGAAAACCGACCGCTGCACCGACGTGTTTGCGCGCGGTGCGGGGGCGTGACCTACGTTACGGACCAACCAAGAAGTCGCTCGCGTCAACCGTGCCGACAGGCGCCGTCAACGTGGCGAACAGGCTGCGGTTGGCGGAAGAGCCACCGTCGCTGTCGTAGAACAGGTTGCCGGTGGTGCTGTCGTAGATCACGCGCACGCCGGGTAAAAACACGTCACCCGCACCGCCCCCCGCAGACGACATGAATTCGCCAGCCGCCAAGGGTGATCCCGAGGCCGTTGTCAACGCAGTGAACATCGCCTTCGACAGCTCAATGGAGTCACCGCTGGTGACGTTGTTCGAGGCGTCGAAGTCGGTGATCGTGTC
>JAYUQE010000112.1:0-2021 GCA_043756905.1 Burkholderiales bacterium
GCTAAGCCGTTCGCCGGCCTTCCACACTGCCTGATCCACCTGGCCCAAGGGCGAGCCGCGGTAGCCGCTGATGAAGCCGCGCGTGTTCCAGCCGCGGGCTTCATCGAGCGCGCGCTGCATCAGCATCAAGCGCACGAGGCTTTGCGTGCCGGTGAGAAAGACACTGCCGCTGCTGGCCCACAGGCCATCCTTGAGTCGGTAGTCGGGCCGGGCCAGGGTGTTCATCACGCGCTCCCGCAGCGTTGGAGCTTTGGAGAATAGCTTGGCGTAACTTGAGTTGCAGGGCTTTGGCTGTGGGGCGAGCCGAGGGCGTCGGGCGGCCGGCTACGCTCATGTCATCCGTCGTCGGCCTGGCGGCCTGGCGGCCTCCTCCTCCTTCTTTACTTCGCTACGCCGACCACCCAACACCCTCGGCGGGCACCAGCGGTGGCAACGACAACGTTCGAGAAGAGCCGTTGCCGAAGGATCAGGCCGGTGGGGCGTGCTGCGTAGCGAAGTAAAGGGGGAGACGTCGGGCGCCGTCAGGTGATCGGCGTCGGCGGAGTGAGCTCGGACACAAACAGTACAGTGGACTGTTTGTGCCTGGCGAACGCATGGGGCTCTGCCCCATGCATGAGCGAAGCAGCACGCCCCGCCGGCCTGATCCCGCTCCGCGTTTGCCTAAGGTCAATTGTTAGAAATCGATTCATCGAGGGCTGCACTCGATATCGGAAGCCCTGCGGCACCCACCCTCAATGCATCACAAACCCGCCGTTCACCGCCAGCAACTGCCCGGTGACGAAGCGCGCCAGCGGGCTGAGTGCGAACACCACCGCGCCGGCCACGTCTTGCGGCAACTGGTCGCGCTGCAAGGCGCGTTGCTCGCGGTACAGGCGGTGGCGATGCTCGGGCACGTATTGCGTGGCTTCCACCAGCGTGAGGCCCGGGGCGATGGCGTTCACGGTGATCTCGTCGGCGCCCAGTTCACGCGCCAGCGAACGCGTCATGGCCACGATGGCGCCCTTGCTGGCCACGTAAGCCAACAGGTTAGGCGCGCCCCACAGCGGCGTGTCGGAGGCCAGGTTCACCACCGCGCCACGGCCGCTGGCCTTCAGCGCGGCGGCGCAGGCGCGCGTCATGAGCCAGGTACCTCGAACGTTAACGTTCATCACCTGGTCCCACACCTCGGGTTCCAGCTCATGCATATTGCGGCCGCCCGAATTGGTGATGGCGCCGTTGTTGACCAGGCCATCCAGACCGCCCAAGGCCTGCGCCGCGGCGGCAGCACAAGCACTGATGCTGGCGGCGTCAGCCAGGTCCAGCGCCAGCGCCTGCACGTCTAGCCGCTCGGTGCGCAGGGCAGCGGCGGCGGCTTGCGCCTGCGCAGCCAGGATGTCGGCCACCACCACCCGCGCGCCATGCTCGGCCAGGGCGCGCGCAAAGGCCAGGCCCAGGCCGCGGGCGCCGCCGGTGACCAGGATGCGGTAGCAAGCGAGCAGGCCCGGCGTGTTTTGATTGGTCATGTTTGTTTGCGGTTGAAACACTGAGTCGGTAATGAATCATTCATTTGGCGAGGATAGAACCACGACCAGCCTGGCATTTCAGGGTAAACACGAAGACTTTCGGCTGCACGATGCGCTCAGTTGGCCTTGACGAGGCTTGGCGGACTCCTATACTTCGTTCCAAATACGATGTGTTGTTTCATTAGTAGATCAAGGATCTTCCATGACGCCCGCCGAGATCAGCCGCCGCCACGCCCAGCCCGCCGGCCTGGATTTCCAGGCCTGGATGCAATCGCGCTGCGCCCTGTACAGCACGCGCCGCTACGACTGGAACGCGCTGAAGTTCCAGGCCGACTTCGACCCCAAGTACCGGCGCGCGCAGATGCGCTATATCGGCACCGGCGGCACCGGCATCGCGGCCGACAGCAATGCGGTGCCGGCCGAGCACTTCACTTTTTCAACCATGGTCATCCCGGCCGGCCATGAAGGGCCGATGCACCTTCACACCGACGTGGAAGAAGTCTTCTTCGTCATGCGCGG
>JAYUQE010000113.1:0-5162 GCA_043756905.1 Burkholderiales bacterium
CCGCCACCGCCTCGCGCAAGGGTTCGGCATCCACGTTGCGCATCAGCTTGCCCACGTATTGCAACTGCCGCCGCCGGCCCTCATGGCTGCGGGTGCGGCGGTATTGCTCGATGGCGTCGCGCAGTCCCTCGGGAAGCTCCAGTCGGGCCAGGCGCTGATCCGACAACTCGGACACCGCCAACCCCAGGGCCTGCAAGTCGTGCGACTGCTGTTTCAGGCGCGTCTTGCTCGGGCCGGCCGGCGCGCTGGCCGGGGCGGCGGCTTCAATCTCGTCAGGGTAGGTGGGCATGCGTGGCTATCATAGACGTGCGCCCATTCAGGGCGTTATGCCACCCACCCACCCGGGGCTCGCAAGGGCCCGACCATCCATGCCCGAAACCCGTGCCGCCCCTGGCTTTGCTTACCCGCGCGAGCAGTTCCAGCAGATCGTTGAAGACACCCTGGCGCTGGCCAAACAACTGGGTGCAGGCGACGCGGCGGCCGAGGCCTCGGAAGGTGTGGGGCTGTCGGTGTCAGTGCGCAAGGGCGAATTGGAAAACGTTGAGCGCAACCGCGACAAGTCGCTCGGGGTCACCGTTTACCTGGGCCAACGCCGCGGCAATGCCAGCACGTCGGACTTTTCTCGCGTCGCGCTGGAGCAAACGGTGAATGCGGCGTACGACATCGCCCGCTTCACCGCCGAAGACCCGGCTGCCGGCCTGCCCGATGCGCAAGACCTGGCCACGGCGCAGGAAGTTGCGCGCGAGCTGCAACTGTTCTTCCCGTGGGACATCGACGCCAGTGCGGCCGCTGAGCTGGCGCGGCGTTGCGAAGACGCGGCGCTGCGCACCAGCAAGCTCATCACCAACAGCGAAGGTGCGGGCGTGTCGGCGCAGCAGTCGCACTTCTGGGCCGGCAACAGCCAGGGTTTTCGTGGTGGCTATGCCAGTTCGCGCCACTACCTGTCGGTCTCACCCATCGCCGGCCGCGGCAACGGCATGCAGCGCGATGCCTGGTACACCAGCATGCGTTCGCCGGGCGAACTGGCCGGCCCGGAAGAAGTGGGCCGATATGCCGCCGAAAGGGCGTTGTCGCGGCTGAAGCCGCGCAAGCAAGCCACGGCCGAAGTGCCGGTGTTGTTTGAAGCACCGGTGGCTGCCGGCTTGTTGGGGGCCTATGTGCAAGCCACCAGTGGCGGCTCGCTGTACCGCAAGGCCAGCTTCTTGCTCGACAGCCTGGGCAAGCAGGCCTGGGCCGAGCACATCGATATCGACGAAGACCCGTTCATTCTGCGCGGCAAGGGCAGCGCGCCGTTCGACGATGAAGGTGTGCGCACGCAAGCGCGCCGCCTGGTGCAAAAGGGCGTGGTGCGCAGCTACTTTCTTTCTACCTACTCGGCGCGCAAGCTGAACATGCGCACCACGGGCCATGCCGGCGGCTCGCAAAACCTGGCGCTGACCAGCCGCTTGACGCGACCGGCCGATGACCTGGACGTGATGCTCAAACGGCTGGGCCGAGGCCTGTTCGTCACCGAACTCATGGGCCAGGGCGTGAACTACGTGACCGGCGACTATTCGCGCGGAGCCGCGGGGTTTTGGGTCGAGGACGGGCAGATCGCCTACCCCGTGCAGGAGGTGACGATCGCCGGCACCTTGCCGCAGATGTTGAAAGACGTTGTGGCCATTGGCGCGGACACCTACACCTCGGGCAACAAGACGACGGGTTCGGTGTTGATTGCGCGCATGAAACTGGCGGGCAGTTGAGCCTGGGTGCAATGCATGTAGCTCGGCTTGGTTGACGGTATTTCGCGCGGGAAAACCCGCCTCGGTTAACCATGGGTGAAACCTAGAATTCGCCGCGTTTTAACCCTCTCACTTCGTTAGCAGGAGACCTTTCATGGAACGTCGTTCATTTGTTCGCAGCGCAGGCATGGCCGGTGTGCTGGCCGCCGGCACGGCTCCGGCCATCGTCCACGCACAGGCCAGCCTGCGCTGGCGCCTGACATCGAGCTTTCCGAAGTCGTTGGATACGCTGTTTGGCGTGGCGGACGTGTTTTCCAAGAAGGTCAGCGACATGACCGGCGGCAAGTTCCAGATCTCCACGCACGCGGCCGGCGAGATCGTGCCGGCCTTTGGCACGGTTGACGCGTTGCAGGCCGGTACCGTGGAAATGGCCAACACCGCTCCGTACTACTACTTCGGCAAGGATCCGACTTTTGCGCTGGGCTGCGCTATTCCCTTCGGCCTGAACAGCCGCCAAATGACGTCCTGGATGTATGAAGGCAATGGCCTGAAGTTGATGCGCGATTTCTATCGCCAGTACAACATCATCAGCTTCCCCATGGGCAACACGGGTGCGCAAATGGGCGGCTGGTGGCGCAAGGAAGTCAAGTCACTGGCCGACGTGAAGGGCGTCAAGTTCCGTACCGGTGGCTTCAGCGGCAAAGTCTATGAGCGCCTGGGTGGCGTAGCGGCCAATATCCCTGGCGGCGAAATCTATGCTGCGTTGGAAAAGGGCACGATCGATGCCGCCGAATGGGTGGGCCCGTACGACGACCAGAAACTGGGCTTTCACAAGGTGGCTCAGCACTACGCCTACCCCGGCTATTGGGAAGGTGGGCCGCAACTCGACCTGCACGTCAATACCAAGTCGTATGACAGTCTGTCTGCCGAATACAAGGCCATCGTCGAAGCGGCCGCGGCGTATGCGCACACCGATATGCAGGCCAAGTACGACGCGCGCAATTCCGCGGCGCTGAAGCAACTGGTTGCCGGCGGTACCAAGCTGTTCCGTTTCCCGAAAGATCTGATGGACGCGGCGTTCAAGGAATCGATGGCGCTGTACAGCGAGCTGTCTGCCAGCAACCCGAACTGGAAGAAGGTCTATGACGACTACTCAACGTTTCGCCGCGATGTGAACCTTTGGTTCCGCTTCACGGAAGCGGGGTTCGACGACTACATGCAAAGCGCCAAGCTGTAAGGTTGGCGGCTTCAGGAAAAAGGCCGCTGCATTTGCAGCGGCCTTTTTCGTTGGTGCACCGGAGGCTACTTCTTGGCCTTGTCTTGCTCAACTGCGCGCCGAACAGCCTCCATCGGATCTTCTTCAGCGGCTTGCGGCGCTGGGGCCGCTGCCGCACCTGACGCAGCGGGCACCACCAAGCTGGGCTGCTTGCTGCGCCCGCCACTCATTTGTTCGATCGCATCACTGGCCTTGTTCAGATCGAGCACCTTTTCCTTGTCCAGGAACACAGTCACTGTTTCCGGAATGAAGATGACGATGGCCACCAGCACCAGTTGGATCGCTATGAACGGAATGGCGCCCATGTAGATGTCCGACGACTCCACCTTTTTGGGCAGCGAGCCGTTCTTGAACAAAGTGTCGGCGATGCCACGCAAGTAAAACAAGGCGAAGCCGAACGGTGGGTGCATGAAGCTGGTTTGCATGTTCACGCAAATCATCACGCCGAACCAGACCATGTCGATGCCCAGCTTTTCAGCCACCGGCGCCAGGAAGGGGATGATGATGAAAGCGATCTCGAAGAAATCGAGAAAGAACGCCAGGAAGAAGATGAAGATGTTGACGGCGATCAGAAAGCCCAGTTGCCCGCCGGGCAGCCCGGCCAGCATGTGTTCGATCCACTTGCCGCCATCCACGCCCTGGAACACCAGCGAAAACACGCGCGAGCCAATGAGAATGAACACCACCATGGCGGTGATGCGCATGGTGCTGACCAGCGCCTGTTTGATCAGGTCAATCGATAGGCGCTTGTGCATGGCCGCCAGAATGAAGGCGCCCACCGCCCCCATGGCGCCGGCCTCGGTGGGTGTGGCGATGGCGGTGTTCAGCCCGGGCAGGCCGCCCATGCTGCCCAGCACCGTGAAGATCAGCACCGCCGAAGGCACGATGCCGCGCAGGCACTTTCCCCAAAGGGCCCAGCCTTGGAGCGTGCGGCCTTCCTTGGGCACGCCCGGTACATAGCTTGGGCGCAAGCGTGACAGCATGAACGTGTAGAGCGCGAACAGCAGCACCTGGATGATCGCAGGACCCCAGGCGCCTTTGTACATGTCGCCCACCGGCTTGCCCAACTGATCAGCCAGCACGATGAGTACCAGCGATGGCGGCACTAACTGCGTGATGGTGCCCGACGCCGCCAATACGCCGGTGGCATAACGCATGTTGTAGCCCCATCGCATCATCACTGGCAACGAGATCATGGCCATGGCAATGACTTGGCCGGCCACCGTGCCGGTGATGGCGCCCAGGATGAAGCCGACGATGATGACCGAGTAACCCAAGCCGCCGCGCACCGGGCCGAACAGTTGGCCCATGGAGTCGAGCATGTCCTCGGCCAGGCCGCAGCGTTCGAGGATAGTGCCCATCAAGGTGAAGAACGGAATCGCCAACAACAGCTCGTTGGACAGGATGCCGAACACGTTGAGCGGCAGGTTGCCCATGAACTCGGCCGGGAACCAACCTCTGTGCACGGCATAGAAGCCGCAGCCCAGGCCCAGGGCCGTCAACGAGAACGAGACCGGGAAGCCGATGAGCAGCACAAATATGAGGCCCGCGAACATCAGCGGGGCGAAGGTCTCCATGCTCATACTGAAACCTCCGTCTTGTGGACTGCGGTGCGAGCCCTTACGGGCGGCTGGGCGGGGCTCATTGCAGCGGCCTTTCGTAGTGGAAGTCGGCGTCGTACTTGTGCGCCAGCCAGGCCACGCGTTTGATAGCTTCAGACAAGCCCTGCAGGAACAACAAGGCAAAGCCCAAAGGAAGCGTCAGCATGGCCGGCCAGCGGATCAGGCCCCCCGCATTGCTGGACATCTCACCGCTGCCATACATCTTTATGAACAGCGGCAAGGCGAAATAGATCATTACGGCCATGGACGGCAACATGAAGACCAAGAAGCCAACCAAGTCAATGAGCGCCTGGGTGCGGCCAGAGTAGCGGCCGTAGATGACATCGACCCGGACATGTTCATTGACCCGCAGGACCTGCGATGCACCCAGCATCACGCAGGCGGCGAACAGGTACCACTGGATTTCGAGGTAGGCATTGCTGCTGTAGTCGAGCCCGTAGCGCACCATGGCATTGGCTGCGCTGATGAAGCACGAGGCAATGACGGCCCACTTGGCCAGATCGCCAAAACGGTCGTTCAGCCGGTCGATGGCATGGGCCACTG
>JAYUQE010000114.1:0-14970 GCA_043756905.1 Burkholderiales bacterium
CGTGCCCATGGCCCACGCCCGCCTGGCCAGCGCGCCGGCCGAGGAAGAACTGCCCGTTGAAGCGGGCAAGGCCACGGTCACGGTCACCGTGAACGGCAGCGTGCAGATGAAGTAGTGCTGCGGCCCTGACGGCAACCGCTATTGCGCCAGCCAGCCGCCGTCAACGTTCCAGGCCACGCCGCGCACGTTGTCGCCCGCCGGCGAGCACAAGAACACCGCCAGCTCGCCCAGTTGTTCGGGTGTGGTGAATTGCAGCGAAGGCTGCTTTTCAGCCAGCAACTGGCGCATGGCATCTTGCATGCTGATGCCTTGTGCGGCGGCGCGGGCATCGAGCTGCTTTTGCACCAGCGGCGTGAGCACCCAGCCCGGGCAGATGGCGTTGACCGTCACCCCGGTGGTGGCCGCTTCCAGCGCCACCGCCTTGGTCAAGCCCACCAGGCCATGCTTGGCCGCCACGTAGGCCGACTTCTGCGCTGAAGCCACCAGCCCGTGTGCCGAGGCGATGTTGATGATGCGGCCCCAGCCGCGCGCCTTCATGCCGGCAATGGCCAGCCGCGTGGTGTGAAAGGCCGAGCTGAGGTTGATGGCGACGATGGCGTCCCAGCGCTCGACCGGGAAGTCTTCAACGTTGGCTACATGCTGGATGCCGGCGTTGTTGACCAATATGTCCACCGGCCCCAGTTCGGCCTCGCAAGCCTTCATCATGGCTTCGATCTGCGCCGGCTGGCTCATGTCGGCGCCGTGATACACCACCTTCACGCCCAGCGCGGCCACTTCGGCGCGCGGCCCTTGCACATCACCAAAGCCGTTGAGCATGATGTTGGCGCCGCGCGCGGCCAAGACCTTGGCAATGCCCAGACCGATGCCGCTGGTGGAGCCGGTGACGAGGGCGGTTTTTCCTTTGAGCATGCAGTGTTCTCCGCGTTGATGGTTACGATGATTATCCGAAACCACCTTGCGCGAACATGACCACTCCCAGCTTGCGACGTGTGCAGTGCCTAGACAGCCGCGGCCTGCACCACATGGCCTATTGGCAATGGGGCGACCCGGCCAACCCGCGCGTGCTGCTGTGCGTGCACGGCCTCACGCGCCAAGGCCGCGACTTCGACACCCTGGCCCAAGCCCTGGCCGGCCAGCATCACCTTGGCCAATACCGCGTGGTGTGCCCCGACGTTGTGGGCCGCGGTGAATCAGACTGGCTGCGCGACGCCATGGGCTATGCCGTGCCCCATTACGTGGCCGACATGGTGACTCTGCTGGCGCGGCTGGATGCGAGCACGGTGCACTATGTGGGCACGTCCATGGGCGGCTTGATCGGCATGGGCCTGGCTGCCTTGCCAGGCTCACCCGTGAGTAAACTGGTGCTGAATGACGTGGGCCCGAACATCGAGCCCAGCGCGGTGGCGCGCATCGGCGGCTACCTTGGCCAGCCGGTGCGCTGGAACACGCTGGATGAAGCGGCCGATGGCCTGTGGGCCATCTCGCAAGGCTTTGGCCCGCACACGCGCGAGCAGTGGCTGGCGCTGACCACGCCGCAGATCAAGCGCAACGACGCCGGCCAATGGCTGCCGCGCTACGACCCGGCCATCGCGCAGCCGTTCAAAGCCATCACGCCTGAAATGGCCCAGGCGGGCGAAGCCATGCTCTGGGCCGCGTACGACAGCCTGCGCTGCCCCACGCTGCTGCTGCGCGGCGCGCAATCTGATTTGCTGTCGCCGGCCACCGCGCAGGCCATGACGCAGCGTGGCCCCAAGGCGCGCCTGGTTGAATTTGCCGGCGTGGGCCATGCGCCGATGCTGGTGCAGCCTGATCAGGTCGAGGCGGTGCGCAGCTTCCTGCTTTCGCCCTGATGCCAGCATGAAAACCAGCCAGGGCGTGGCCACGGCCGTGCCCGCCATCGTGCAACTGGCCAGCGCCGCGGCAACGCCGGGCGCGGCTGAGGCTGACGATGTTGCCCGCGCACGCCGCTTCAGCCAGGAGTTATTGGCCGGGCGTGCGTTGGATACGGGCGAAGACGCCCTGGCCCATGCCGACTGCGTTGCCGCCATCCTGCACGGTCTGGGCGCGGCGCCCGCCATGCGCACCGCGGCCTACCTGGTCTATGCGGGCGATTTCTTGCAGCGCCCCGAAGAAGTGGTGGCCAAGGCCTTCGGCGAATCGCATGCCGCCTTGGTGGGCGCCACGCGCAAGCTGGTGCAGTTGCAGCGCGCGGCGCGCGGCGCGCAGGTGGGGCCGGCGCAACGTGCGCAGCAGACCGAGCGTGTGCGCAAGATGCTGCTGGCCTTTTCGCGCGACCTGCGCGTGGTGCTGCTGCGCCTGGCTTCGCGCTTGCAGACCTTGCGTTTTTACGCCGCCAGCCACCAGCCTTGCCCTGAAGACTTGGCGCTTGAATCGCAACAGGTCTTCGCGCCGCTGGCCAACCGGTTGGGCATTTGGCAGATCAAATGGGAGCTTGAAGACCTGGCCTTTCGCTTCCTGCAGCCGCAGGCCTACCAGCAGGTGGCCACGCTGCTGCACCGCAGCCGCATGCAACGCGAAGCGGCGGTGGAATTTGCACGCATTCGCCTGGCCCAGCATCTGCGCCAGGCAGGCATCGACGCTGAGGTGAAGGGCCGCCCGAAGCACCTGTACAGCATCTGGAAAAAGATGCAGGGCAAGAGCCTGGCCTTCGACCAGGTGCTCGACCTGAGCGCGTTGCGCGTGCTCGTGCCCGACGAGCGCGCCTGCTACGCCGCGCTGTCCTGTGTGCACGAGTGTTATGTGCCTGTGAGCGGCGAGTTTGACGACTACATCGCCCGGCCCAAAGCCAACGGCTACCAATCGCTGCACACCGTGGTGCGCGGTGAAGACGGCGCCATGCTGGAAGTGCAGATCCGCACCCAGGCCATGCATGAACACGCCGAAAGCGGCGTGGCCGCGCATTGGGCCTACAAGGAAGCGGGGGTGCGCGGCTACACCGGTGTCAGTGCCAGCGGCGCCTTCGAAGAGCACCTGGCCCAGGCGCGCAAGGCCGTGCTGCACCAGTTGCTGGCCTGGGAGCGCGACGTTGTGGCGCTGGAAGGCCCGGCAGACCCGGCTGGCCCGGCTGTAGGCGGCTTCGACGACCGCATCTACGTCTTCACACCACAGGCCACGGTGATCGAGCTGCCCGCCGGCGCCACGCCGGTGGACTTTGCCTATGCCTTGCACACCGACGTGGGCCACCGCTGCCGCGGCGCCAAGGTCGACGGCGCGATGGCGCCGCTGCACAGCATGTTGCACAACGGCCAGACGGTGGAAATCATCACCACCAAGGAAGGCGGCCCGTCGCTGGACTGGCTCAACACCGAACTGGGTTTCTTGCGCAGCCCGCGCGCCCGCGCCAAGGTGCGCGCCTGGTTCAACGCCCGTGCCCAGCACGACACCATCGCGCGCGGGCGTGAGCAAGTTGAACGCCTGTTGCAGCGCGAAGGCCGCACCGCAGTGAAACTGGATGCATTGGCAGAAGGGCTGGGCTTCAAAGCGGCCGACGAGTTGTTCGAAGTGGTGGGCAAGGACGAGTATTCCTTGCATCACATTGAAGCCTGGCTGAAACCACCGCCCGCCCCGCCCAGCGCGGACGAGTTGATCGCGCTGCGCAAACCCAAACGCGAGGATGCAGCCGCAGGCGGTGTGCTGGTGGTGGGCGTGGAGTCGCTGCTCACCACACTGGCACGGTGCTGCCGGCCGGCGCCGCCCGACGCCATCAGCGGCTTCGTCACCCGCGGCCATGGCGTGGCCGTGCACCGCGCTGCGTGCAGCAACCTGCGCCAGATGCGTGCCACCAGCCCGGAGCGCATCGTGCCCGTGGCCTGGGGCGCGCCGCGCGGGGCAGCGCCGGGGCTGTATCAGGTGAACATCGAAGTCGAGGCGGAAGATCGCTCCGGCCTGCTGCGCGACATTTCCGAGGTGCTGGCGCGCCAGCGCATGAACGTGAGCAGCGTAAACACGCGCACGCAACGGCGTTCAGCGGTGCCCGTGGCGCTGATGAGCTTCACCGTTGAAGTGGCTGACGCTGCCAATTTGCGCGCGGTGCTCGACGAAGTGGCCCGCGTGCCCAGCGTGCGCCGAGCCAGCCGGCGCTGAGGCCGTGATGAGGCGGCCCCGCAGGGGTGCGCTGCTATACTGAGCGGCTTCCCAGGCGCGTAGCTCAGCTGGTTAGAGCACCACCTTGACATGGTGGGGGTCGTTGGTTCGAGTCCAATCGCGCCTACCAAATTCGGTAGAAATATCAAGCACTTGGCGCAAACGCTGGGTGCTTTTTTCTTGGTGCGGCACGAAAGGAGCGCGATATGACGGCGCCGGCATTCCCCGCCCCTTGGCCGGAATCGGACTGCCAGCATCCGACCGCGCCGATACCGATTGAGCCAATCTACGCCATGTCCTACCTTGCGTTTCTCGTCGCCGCCGTCGTACTCGCCGTCACCCCCGGTCCCGGCATCGCCTACGTGGTGGCGCGCACGGTCGCGGGCGGTCGTTCCGAAGGGCTGGCCTCGTGCATCGGTACCGGCATCGGCGGGCTGCTGCACGTGCTGGCCGCGGCAGTCGGGTTGTCGATCCTGGTCGCGCAGTCGGCCGTGGCCTTCAACGTCGTGAAGTACCTGGGCGCGGCCTACCTGATCTACCTGGGCATGCGGATGTTGTGGCGCAAGGAACAGGCGTTCACGGTCGAGGCCGTGACGTCCCAGGGCGCGCGGCGCGCGCTCTTCGAAGGCATCGTCGTCGAGGCACTGAACATCAAGACCGCGCTGTTCTTCCTGGCCTTCTTGCCGCAGTTCACCTCAGCCAGCGCGCCGCTGGTGCCGCAACTCGTTCTGCTGGGCAGCATCTGCGTGGCGCTGAACACGCTTGTGGACGTGGTGGCCGTCTTCGCCGCGCATCGCTTGCTCAAGGCCGGGGTCGCGCGGGCCGCGCGCGCACGCCTGATGACCTGCGTTTCTGGCGTCACGATGGTGGGTCTGGGCGCTTTCCTTGCCTTGGCAAGGCGCGAGGCGTAGACCGGCTGCGGCAGCGCAAGGCGCTCAAGGTTTGTCGGCGCCGAGAAAGATCCAGGCGCAGCAGCGGGTGCGTTGCATCAATCGATTGATAGCAGCCGTCATGCCTGTTCCAACCAATCGGCGATGCCGTCGAGCGGCTTCTTGATGCCACCATGTACCGGCACCTGGCAACCCGGTTTGGGGTAGCCGGCGACGAGCAGGATGACGGGCTTCTCCGAACCCGGCCTTGCACACAGCTGATTCAGAAAGCGCATCGGGTTGGGCGTGTGTGTCAGCGTGGCCAGCCCGGCATGGTGCAGCGCCGCGATCAGGAAGCCCGACGCGATGCCGACCGACTCGGGCACGTAGTAATGGCTGAAGCGTTCGCCGTCGTCATGCACGCCGTACTTCTGCGCAAAGATGGCGATCAGCACCGGCGCGTCTTCCAAGAAGGGCTTGTTCGAATCGGTGCCCAGCGGCGCGAGGGCGTCGAGCCATTCCTGCGGCGCGCGTTCGTTGTAGAAGCTGCGCTCCTCAGCCTCGGCCGCCTGGCGCACCTTGCGTTTGTGCTCGGGGTCGGTGATGACGCTGAAGAACCACGGCTGCTGGTTGGCGCCTGAGGGCGCCGTGCCGGCGGCGAGCAGGCATTGTTCAATCACCTCGCGCGGCACCGCTCGGGTATCGAAGTCGCGCACGCTGCGGCGGCGCAGCATGTCGTGATGGAAGTGCCGCGCGCGCTCGATCATTTCGGCCGGCGGGTACTCGCGGTAGCCCGGCAAGGGCTCCAGGGCGAAGGGTTTGGCAGGTGGGGGCATGACGGTGGTTTGATGGCTTCGGGCTTGCCAATGCGCCGCGCTCAGCCGCTGAAGCCCAGCCAGCGCTGCGGGCTGGCCCAGAACAACCGGGCACGATCGGCCGGCACGGGCAGCAGCTCTTCAACCAGGCGCAGCAGCGGGCCAACGTCGAGCCGCTGCGGCGCTTTGAGGAAGGGCCAATCGCTGGCCCACAGGCAGGCGTCGAGGGTAAAGGCGTCGATCAGCGCATGCAGGAACGCGCGCGTGTCGGCATAGGGCGGTGGCTGCGCCGAAAACTTCTGCCAGCCCGACAACTTCACCGCCACGCGCCGCGTGGCAGCCAGTTGCAGCAGCGCCTGGAAGCCAGGTTGACCAACGCCCTGCGCGGCGCTGGGCCGGCCGCAATGGTCGATCAGGCAACGCACGCCGCTGCGTTCGATCAGCGCTCGCAGGCCAACCAGTTGGTCGTGCTCGACTTGCAGTGAAAGCAGCATGTCCAGATCAGTCACATGGCGCAGCAGCGCGTCGGTGTGCGCGAAATACTCAACGCCCATCACCGTGGCATTGAACGCCACGCCGATCACACCAGCCTGGCGAAGTTGCAGCAATTCGCTGCGGCCAATGTCGTTGCACACCACCGCAATGCCCTTGAACTTGCCCTGGCCCTGCGCCAGCGCATCGAGCAGGCAGCGGTTGTCCAGGCCATACCCCGAATTCGGCCCGACGAACAACGCATGGCGAATGCCGTACGACGCCATCACCTGCTCGTATTGCGCCAGCGGCGCCACCTCCTGGCCGGAGGGCCGGTAGGCAGCGTCAGGCGCGTACGGGAAGCGCGCGGGGTCGAGGATGTGGCAGTGGCAATCGATCTTCGGTTCGTCGAACACAGCCATGCGCCATCACTTCGCGCTGAGTGCGGGCAACACTTCCTTGATCTCTTGCTTGCCGTTGCGCGCCTCGGCCAGGAAGCTTTCGCGGTCGAGGTCGCCGTTGGCGTCGAAGCTAACGTCCATCAACACGCCGGGGTGGTCTGCGGCCTTGATCTTCAGGCCTTTCATCGTCTGGGCCAGCAGCTTGCGGTCGACCTTGCCGGCCTTTTCGATGGCGGCCTTCATGATGTACACGCCGGTGTAGCCCTTGACGCCGTTGTGGTCGGAGATGTACTTGTATTCCTTCTCGAACCTGGCTCGAAACGCGCGCATCGCCGGCAGCGGCGCATCCACCGTCAAGCCCACGTGCGCCACCGCGCCGTTGGCGGCCTCGCCGGCCAGTTCGATCACCTTCTGGCTGGTCAGCACCGTCTCGCCGACGATCGGCTTGGTCACGCCTTGCTTGCGTAACTCGCGCAGTGCGCGCGCGGCTTCTTCTTCGTTGGTGTAGACGAATATGGCGTCGGCGTTGGCCTGCTTGGCCTTGAGCACGGCGGCGGAGAAGTCGACCTGGTTTTGGTCGGTCGAGATGTCGGCCGTGATCTTCACGCCCAGCGGCTCCAGCGCCTTGGCCAGCGATTCGCGGCCGCCCTTGCCGAAGTCGTTGTTGACGTAGATCAACGCCACCGTTTTGGCCTTGAGGTTGTTGGCGATGAAGCGCGCCACCTTGGGCATGGCCGTGTCCTGCGTGAAGCTGGTGCGAAAGACATACGGGTTGCCCTGCTTGGTGATCGCAGCGGCCTCGCCGCCGGTGAAGTTGGGCACCTCGGCGCGCCGCGTCTCGGCCATGCTGACCAATATCGAGCCCGAAAAGACCGGCCCGAACACCGCGAAAACGTCGTCGTCGACCGCCTTGGTGGCCAGACCCTTGGCCACGCCCGGGTTGCTCTGCGTGTCGGCCGTGGTGGTCTCGATCTTGCGGCCCAGGATGCCGCCGGCGGCGTTGATCTCCTTAACCGCCAGCTCCACGCCATTCTTGAAGTTGGTGCCCGAGGTGGCGCCGGCACCCGACAGCTCGACGATGTTGGCAATCTTGATCGGCTGCGCCCAGGCCGGGGTGTTCAGCAGCAGCGCGGCGCTGCTTGCGGCGAGCAGCTTGAGAAAGGGGAACGGCATGGTCAACTCCTGATGATGGGTGCTTGGGTTCAAGTTGGCTGGCGGTGCACAAGGTTCATGCACGCCTGGCCGGTGGCGGATTTCAACGCAAAGGCCCGCGCTGTGAATCGGCGTAAACGCCGGGTCTACGCTGGTGGGTGAAGGGGCCCGGGCGGGTGGTGAGTCAGGTCAAGGGCCGCCCGTCGGCGAGCCCAGCGCGCCCGCCGGCGCGGCCCGCAGCGTGGCCAGCACGGCGCGCAGGCGGCCGCGCTGGGGCGCGTCAAGGCCAGGCTGGCGCAGCACGGCCAACAACCAGCCGGCTTGCTGTGCGGGCCCGGTTTGTGGCGGCGTTCGCCCCTCCATGACGTCTTTCAGCGCACGCAGTTTCAAGTTATGTCTGGCGGCCTGCCACTCGGGCGCGGCGGGCATGTCCAGCGCCGCTTCGAGCCGCAGCAGCACATCGTTCACGTCAGCCGCTGGCAGCAAGCGGGCTGGGGCCGGCTGCGCCCAGCGCTGCCCCAGCGCATGCTGCCAGGGCCCGGGCAAAGCGCTGTGTCCGGCCCACCGCTCGTGCAGGCCGGCCGCCTCGGCGGGGCCTGCGGCTGCGTCTTCGCGCTCTTCGCACAGCGCCAACCTGGCCGCCAAGGTTTCGCATTGGGCTTGCCAACGCTGGCGCTTGCCCGCACTGAGCAAGTCGGCCGCAGCGGCGCGGGCGGCGCGAAAGCGCGCTTCAAGCTTGTCTGCGGCGCCGCGCGGCGGTTCCCCTTCCTGGCGCCAGGCGCGGTCGATCTGCGCCAGCGTGCGTTCGGTATCGGCCGCCGGCGCGGCCGCATCCAGGCTGCCCAGGCGCGCCAGCAGTGCTTCGCGCGCGGCCAGTTGTTTGGCCAGCTCGGCCTCTCGAGCGGCCTGGGCGGCATCGCGCTGGGCGAAGACGGCGTCGGTCGCGGCCTTGAACCGCGCCCACAGCGCCGCCTCCACGCCGCGCGGCAGCGGCAGGCGGCGCGCGTGGTCTTGCCACTCAGCCTGCAAATCGCGCACCTGCCGCCCGGTATCCGGCACGGGCCTGCCGCTACCCCCTTGTGGCGCCAGGGATTCGGCGCGTGCGATCAGTTGCTCGCGCTGCGCCACGGCCAGGCCCTGAGCTTGATGCAACGGCGTCTCGACGCGCGCCACGGCCAGGCTCAGGCGCTGCTGCAACGCCGCACGTGCTGCCGCGGGCACGGTGTGCTCGAGTGGCCCCAGCTTGCGCCAGGCAGTGCGCAAGTGCTCCAGGGCGCGCAACTGTTCCTTCCAGTCAGGGGTGGCACCGACCTGCATCGCGGCCTCGGGGTCGGGTTGCGCCTCAAATTCAGCCAGCAAGGCCTCGCGCGACAAGAGGTTGGCCTGCCGCGCCGCGTTCAGCGCAGCGTGCTGCGCAGCCACCGGTTCGTGGGCGGCCGTCAAGGCCGTGTCGAAACGCTGCCATTGCTCGGTGCTGGCCACGGTGCCTTGGTGATCGAGTTCCTTCCAGCGCAAGCGCAGCTCGTGGATGCGCTGGCCATGCGCCTTCAGGTTCAACTTCGCCGCGTGCGGTGCCGCCGGGTCGGCGGCAGCGAGCGTTTGCCGGGCCAACGCATCGGCTTGTGCCAGAAGCTCATCACGCGCCCGCGCGCCGCCCCACTCTTGCCAGGCCTTCAGCCGGTCGCGTTCGGCCCACAAGGCCTGGTGGCGCGTGCGCAAGGCGTCGGGCAGCGCCACCCGCGTCTGGGCCAGCGCGCCATCAATGGCCTGCAATTGCCGCTGCATGTCACCGAGCTGGCCCTCGGCCAACGCGGCTTCAGCCTGCTGCACCAGGGCTTCAAGCCGCAACAGCAGCGGCGCCGGCATCGCGCCGGCCTGACTCGGGCGCGGTGCACGCTCAGCCTCTGGTGTGGCCTGGGCAGGCTGGGTAGGTTGTTGCGCCAGCCGCCACTGTTCGTGGCGTTGGTCGAGCACGCGCTGCAACTCGGCGTCGATCAGCGGCGCCTGTGCGCCGTCAACACTGGCCTGTGCGAGTGTTGGCGGCGCATCGTCCGGCAAGCGCACCAGGTCGCCATCACTGGGCGGCGGCGTTTCAAACCGGGCCAGGGCCGAGCACAGCCACTGGGCGGTGAGTTGTGTTTGCGCCAATGCCAGATCAAGCGCAACCGCGGCGCCCTGCGATGGGCACGATTGCCGCAGCGCCGCCGCAGCGTGGCCGAGCGCGGCAGCGTCTTGCGCGCTGCCATGTTGCGCCGCTGCGCTGCTGGCCGCCGGCCACTTGCCCACGAACCGCTGGGCAGCGCCGGCCCAACGCTGCCAGCGTTGTTGCGCATCGCCGCGTTCGCGCATCACGCTGGCCAGGCGGGTGCGCAACTCGGCAAACTCGACGCACGGGCCAGGCTCCAGCAGTCTCGGGGGCAGGGCGTCCCAGTCGCGTTCCAGTGCCACAACGTGGTTGACCGGCACGTCGGCGTCACCCAGCAAGGCCCGCATTCGTTCCAGCAAAACCTGCGCCGCGGCGCGCGCCTGGCGCTGCGCAATGCTGGCTTCCCAGCGCTGCTTGGCCACGCGGTGCACCTTGCGATCGTGGCTGCGGAATTCGCGCTCGGCTTGCTTGAGTGCGCCTTCGCCGTTCAGCGCGCTCACCGCGGCCAGCTTGATATCCAGCAGCGGCGTGGCCTGCGCCAGGCGCAGCAGCGCGGCATCGTCGCCTTGTGCAGCAAGCAACTCTGCGGGCCAGTCCGCGCCGGGTTGCCCGGCCGGCGCGGTTGCGGCGGCGGTTTGCGTGCCCTGGGTTGATGCGGCGCGTGCCGCGTGCGTGGCAGTGGAGGCGGCCGTTTTCGTGTTGAGGTTGCCGCGTTTTTTGAAGAGCCAGCTGAGCATGAGGTCGGGTCTGGAAATCAGGTGGGGCGCGGCGCGCAAGCGCTGCGGGGTGGCCAGCGGCCACGGCGCCCACTCTACCTTGCAGCGCCCAACCAGCGCCTGTGCCCCGGCTGGCCAGGGGCGGCCTGTTGCGGCTTTGTGAGCTGTCGCACAGACGAGCCCCGCACCGGCTCGTAGCGTTGTCGGGTTGAACCACACCTGGGACAAACCTCATGCCTGCATATCAAGTGGCGGTCATCGTGGGCAGCCTGCGACAAGATTCGTTCAATCGCAAACTGGCGCTTGCGGTGGCCAAGCTGGCGCCGCCGGAGTACACGTTTGAGCATGTGTTGATTGCTGATTTGCCGCCGTACAACCAGGACGACGACGCCAGGCCGGCAGATTCGGTGCGCCGGCTGAAAGCACAGATCGCCGCGGCCCAGGGCCTGCTGTTCGTCACGCCTGAATACAACCGCTCGATTCCGGGCGTGCTGAAGAACGCCATCGACCATGCGTCGCGCCCGTATGGCCAAAGCGCCTGGGCGGGCAAGGCGGCGGGCATCCTGGGGGCGTCGGTCGGGGCGATCGGTACCGCGCCGGCGCAGCAACACCTGCGCAACATCCTGGCCTACCTGGATGTGGCGGCGATGGGCCAGCCCGAGGCCTTCATCCACGCCAAGGAAGGCCTGTTCGACGCCGCCGGCAACCTGGGGGACGGCAGCAGAAAAATCCTGCAAGAGTGGATTGATCAGTACGTGGCCTGGGTGCGCAAGCACGCGCCTGAGACGACCGGCTGAGCATCATTCGATCGGCCCCGTTCAAGCGTCGACGTGCCGGGCCTGCAAAGGGGCTGATCCGTCGTTGCAAAGCCTCGCTGTGCCGCCCGGCAGAGCTGCGTTTTGCGCCTAGGCTGAGCCCCTTTGCAGGCCCAACGCGGGCCCGACCCAGAGCTCGACAGGCTCCTAGATCAAATCCTCAACCGTCAGGGTTCGGTAGTGCACCGCCAGCGTGGCGCCGCCCTTTTCAGCCACCGCGGCAGCCCGTGCGGCATGCTCGGCGCCGTCCACCTTGACCAGCAACCACTTGTAGCCTTGCTGCGCCAGCGCAAGGTAGCGGCGCAGCAGCGTGATCTCGTAGCCAAAGCCGGCCAGGCCACTGGCGTGATCGATTGCGGCCTCCAGCTCGACAACGCTGTCGAGCGGCGCGAAGTGGAACACGGTGTGCGCCGGCCAGCCTGCGCCGTGCAACGCCGCCGCCACGTCATCGGCCTGGGCCTGCATGGGCAAACCCAGCATGACATGGCCCACTGGCTTGAAGACACCGAAGGACGTGGGCACACCGTCTGTGGTGACCGTGTCGTCCGTCTCTGAATGGGGGGTGACGAGATTCATTGCATGGCCTCCTGTCAGTCAGCTTTGGGCCTGGCCCGGCGGCGCGCGGCGTTTATCAGCGTGCGCGCTGGGCCAGTGCACCATGCTGCGGCGGGGGCGCGCCACCGGTCTGTTCGTTACAGCACAGAGTGACACGCAACTCGCCCTGGGCGGCGGCTACTCCCGCCTGGGGCCGAGCATGTCTGCCGGGCGCACCCAGGCATCGAAGTCCGCGGCGCTCAAGCCACCCTGGGCCAGCGCCGCTTCGCGCAGGCTGGTGCCGTTGGCGTGCGCGTGTTTGGCGATGGCTGCGGCGCGGTCATAGCCGATGTGCGGCGCCAGGGCCGTGACCAGCATCAACGAGCGGTTGAGCAACTCGGTGGCGCGCGCCGCGTCGACTTCGATGCCTTCGACGCAGTGGGCTGAAAAGCTGGCCATGGCGTCAGTCAGCAAGGTCAAGCTGTCGAGCACGTTGCAGGCGATCAACGGCTTGTAGACATTCAGCTCGAAATGCCCCTGGCTGGCCGCGATGCCGATGGCCACGTCGTGGCCCATGACCTGGGCGCAAACCATGCTCAGCGCCTCAACCTGCGTCGGATTGACCTTGCCCGGCATGATCGAGCTGCCGGGCTCGTTGGCCGGCAGGCGCAGTTCACCGATGCCGGCGCGTGGGCCGCTGCCCATCAGGCGGATGTCGTTCGCAATCTTGGTCAACGCCACGCTCAAAGTGCGCAGCGCGCCGTGCAGGCTGACCAAGGCTTCATGGCCGGCCATGGCGGCGAACAGGTTCGGCGCCACCGCGAAGGGTTCGCCCAGGCGCGCGGCCAACACCGCGGCCACGCGCTGGCCAAACTCGGGGTGGGTGTTCAGGCCGGTGCCCACCGCGGTGCCGCCGATGGCCAATGCGTGCACCGCGGGCAAGGCGTGCAGCAGCGCGGCCTCGGCCAGGGCCAATTGCGCGTCGTAGCCGCTGAATTCCTGCCCGAAGGTGACCGGCGTGGCGTCTTGCAGGTGCGTGCGGCCGATCTTGATCGTGCCAGCAAATTCATCGGCCTTGGCCTGAAGCGCCGCGCGCAGGCGGCCCAGCGCAGCGCGCAGCGGCCGCGTCAACAACACCGCGGCCAGGTGCATGGCGGTGGGGAACACATCGTTGCTCGATTGGCCCCGGTTCACATCGTCATTCGGGTGCACGCTGCGTTCGCCGTCCAGGCTGCCACCCAGCGCCAGCGAGGCCAGGTTGGCCACCACCTCGTTGACGTTCATGTTGCTTTGCGTGCCCGAACCGGTCTGCCACACCGACAGCGGAAACTGATCATCGAATTCACCCGTGGCCACGCGGGCCGCCGCAGCGGCCATGGCGCGGGCCTTGACGCGGTCTTGCAAGCCGAGTTCGAGGTTGACCTCGGCCGCGGCACGCTTGATGTGTGCCAGCGCATGAATCAGCGGCAGCGGCATGCGCTGCGTGCCGATGGCAAAGAAGCGCCGGCTGCGCTCGGTTTGCGCGGCCCACAAGGCATCTGCCGGCACGTCGATCGCGCCAAAGCTGTCGGCTTCCCTTCGGGTGGCGGGCGCGGTCACGGCTCAGGCTTGGGCAACGTGAGCGGGGCGACGCCGCTGTCGTCCAGTGCCGCACCCGGGTCTTCTTCCCCGGCCACCGACGCGTCGTCGGGCAGCGGCGCCACGACAGGCGGCTGCGACGGTGCACGCTTTTGCTTCCTTGCGACCGCGCCCGCTGCAGCGGCATTCGCGCCGGCGGCGCTGGCAACCGGTGGCCTGAGGTTCATGAAATCTCCAGGAGTTGATTGCGGCAAGGTGGCACTGGGGCAATCACCTGTCGGTGCGTTGGCGCACTGGGCCATGATGCGCCGAAACACTTGGCGCCGGGCGGTGACCCGGTATTGGCCACCATGCAAATACCGGTTAGGAGACGTCGCTCATGCTGCCTGACCTCGATTCGCTGGCCTTGTTCGTTCGCGCTGCCGAGATGCGCAACCTCACGCGCGCGGCCGAGGCCAGTTTGATCACCGTGCCGGCGGCGAGCCGGCGCCTGTCGCTGCTGGAACACCAGTTCAAGGCCACGTTGTTCGAACGCCATTCGCGCGGGCTGGAACTCACCCCCGCTGGTGCGCGGCTGCTGCTGCTGGCGCGCGAGGTCATCGCCAGCGTGCACCACATGCGCGCGCAGATGGCCAACTACGGGCGCGGCCGCCAGAGCGTGCTGCGGGTGCAGGGCAACACCTCGGCCATGACGCAATTCCTGCCCGGCGACATTGCCGGCTTCTCGGCCGGCCACGACGACGTGCGCGTGGTGCTGGAAGAAAGCTGGAGCGAAGACGCGGTGCGTCGCGTGCGCAGCGGCGAGGTCGACCTGGCGGTGATCGTCGAGGGCCCCGACGTGAGCGGCCTGCACGTGGCGCCGTACCGCCATGACCAGTTGGCCGTGGTGATGCGCGATGACGACGCGCTGTGTGGCCAGACCCCGCTGTCGTTTGCCGATGTGCTGGAGCGCGACCTGGTCGGCCTGGAAGGCGGCAGCACGCTGACGCGCTTGCTCGAAGCCCAAGCCGCGCTGCTGCTGCGGCCCCTGGCGCTGCGCGTGCAGGTGCGCAGTTTCGAGGTGGTGTGCCGCGCGGTGGAGGCCCGGCTGGGCATTGGCGTGCTGCCGCTCGCTGCGGCGCGCAGCTTTGCCGCGACCATGGGCCTGGCCGTGGAGCCGCTGCAAGACCCCTGGGCGCTGCGCGCGATGCGCCTGTGCACCCGCCAGGCGCCCGAGCCGCAATCGGCGCTGGGCAAGCTGGTTGGCCACCTGCAAGCATTGGCCGATTGAACCTAGAAACGGCAGTTGGACGCGCCCGAGTGGGCTGCGATGCGGTGCGCTGGCAAGGCGCGACGACGCTGCGGGCTCATGCCCGCGAGGAGGAGCAAC
>JAYUQE010000115.1:0-5138 GCA_043756905.1 Burkholderiales bacterium
CTGTTCATCCGTCATCGGCAGGTTGAAGCGGTTGCGGAATTCGATGAGTTCGCCGTCGGCCAGTTTCTTCTGGCTGTGGGTGGTCATCTTGCCCTGACCAGCGCTGCCCATGCCGTAGCCCTTTTTGGTGTGCGCCAGGATCACCGTGGGCTGGCCCGTATGCGCTGCCGCTGCGGCGTAGGCGGCGTGGATTTTGACGAGGTCGTGGCCGCCGCGTTTGAGGCTGTCGATCTGCGCATCCGTCATGCCTTGCGCCAGGCGCGCGAGGTCTTCGTTTTGGCCGAAGAAGTTGTCGCGGTTGTAACGCCCGTCTTTGGCGGCAAAGGTCTGCATCTGGCCGTCTACCGTGTTGGCGAAGGCGCGTGTGAGGGCGCCGGTGGTGTCGCGCGCGAACAGGCCGTCCCAGTCGCTGCCCCACACCAGTTTGATGACGTTCCAGCCGGCGCCGCGAAACAGCTTTTCCAGCTCGTCGATGATGCGGCCATTGCCGCGCACCGGGCCGTCGAGCCGCTGCAAGTTGCAGTTAACGACCCAGATCAGGTTGTCGAGCTTCTCGCGCGAGGCCAGGGTGAGCGCGCTCATGCTTTCGGGCTCGTCCATCTCGCCGTCACCGAACACGCCCCACACACGGCGCTTGTCGACGTGTACGCCATGGACTGTGCGGCCTTCGCAATTCAACAAGCCGCGGTGGCTGAGGTAGCGCATGAAGCGTGCGTGGTAGATTGAGCTGATCGGCCCCAGGCCCATCGAGCCGGTGGGGAACTGCCAGAACTCGGGCATCAAATACGGGTGCGGGTAGCTCGACAAACCCTGGGCGCCGACTGAAGGCGCGGTCAACTCCTGCCGGTAATGCGCCAGGTCGGCTTCGCTGAGCCGGCCTTCGAGGTAGGCGCGTGCGTACACACCGGGTGCGCTGTGCGGCTGGAAGAACACCAGGTCGCCGCCCTGGGTGGCGTTGCGCGCCTGGAAGAAATGGTTAAAACCCACCTCGAACAAATCGGCCGCGCTGGCATAGCTGGCAATGTGGCCGCCCAGCTCACCATAGGCGGCGTTGGCGCGCGCCACCATGGCCAGCGCATTCCAGCGCATCAGCGAGGCCAGCCGCTCTTCAATGGCCAGGTCGCCGGGGAAGGCGGGCTGCTGGTCAACGACCACCGTGTTGACGTAGGGCGTGACGAGTTCCGGTGACCAGGCCACCTGCGGGCCGCGCGCAATGATGGCCAGTTCGTCGAGGATGAAGCGCGCGCGCTGCGGCCCTTGCTCGGCCACCAGCGCGTTCAAGGCATCGCGCCATTCGGCGGTTTCAGCGGGGTCGGTGTCGGCATCCTCGGCAGTCAGGAAGCGGTTGATAGGTTCAGGGTTCATGGTGAGCGCTCCAATGCCGCCACTGTAGTCATGGATTGGGTATAAACAGTGCGATTCAAATTTACAACTAGACAGCTAGCTGACCATAAAATAAGTTGATACCGCCACACAGGAGACGCTCGCCATGGCCACCGTAGGCATCTTCGAAGCCAAGAATCGACTGTCAGAACTCGTTGAGCGGGCGGCGCGCGGTGAAGAGATCGTCATCACCCGCCGCGGTGAGCAGGTTGCGCGTTTGATGGCGCCCGCCACCCAAGATGCCCGTGGCCAGGCCCGTACATTGGCGCAGCGCATTCGGCGCAATCGGGCGGGCCACGCCCTTGGCGGCAGAGCCACGCTGCGCGATTTGATCGATGAAGGCCGGCGTTGATGGCTCGCCGTGTGCTGACTGACCCTGAGGCATCCGGCTGGGTCATCGACGCTTCAGTCACCTTGCCCTGGTTCTTTCCGGACGAAGCCTCGCCGTTCACCGAAGGGCTGCTGGATGCGCTGGGCAAGCAAGCCCTGTGGGCGCCCTCGCTCTGGGTGCTGGAATGCTGCAACGTCGTGCAAAGTGCCCAACGCCGGCGCCGCATTGATGCGAACCGAAGGTTGCAGATTGCTGGCGAGCTTGCCGAGCTGCCCGTGCGCATCGACCGTGAGCGTTTGGATCTCGTTGCACTCGACCGGCTGGCCGCCACCCATGGCCTCAGCGCCTACGACGCCGCGTACCTTGAACTCGCCTTGCGCCGATCACTCACCTTGGTCAGCCTTGACAGCCGCTTGACGGCCGCTGCCCGGGCCCTGGGCCACCCGGTGCTCAGCGTAGCTATTGATTCCTGAGGCGCGGCGTTAACCCGCCGCTGGCGAACGGCGTGCGCCAGCACGCTGCAAAGCCTGCGCAGCGAAGCGTTAACAGCGGGGAACATCCATGACGCAGCCTGAATCCTTTCAAACCGATGTGCTGGTGGTGGGCACTGGCCCCATGGGTGCCACGACCGCACTGGCCCTGGCCACTTACGGCGTTCGGGTGCAGGTGGTGAACCGCTTCAACTCGACCGCCAACTCACCGCGTGCCCACATCACCAACCAGCGCGCAGTGGAGGTGCTGCGTGACCTGAGCCTGGAGGCCGCAGCACGGCGCGACGCCACGCCCTGGGAGTGGATGGGCGACACCCTGTTCACCACCAGCCTGGCCGGGCCCGAGATTGCCCGCTTGCGCACCTGGGGCACGGGCGACGCGCGCATTGGCGACTACCTGCAAGGCAGCCCCTGCACGATGCTGGACTTGCCGCAGAACAAGATGGAGCCGCTGCTGGTTCAACACGCGGCCGCGCGCGGCGCGGTCTTTTCGTTCAACACCGAATACCTGGGGCATGAGCAAGACGCCACCGGCGTGACGGTGCTGCTGCGTGACCTTCAAAACAACCGCGAATACACCGTGCGCGCGCGCTACCTGGTGGGTGCCGACGGCGCCAAGTCCAAGGTGATGGACGACGCCGGCATCAAGCTTGAAGGGCAGTTGGCACGCGCCGCCACGGCCTATGTGCTTTTTCGGGCCGACCTCACGCGCTACGTGGTGCACCGGCCGAGCATCCTGTACTGGATCGTCACCTCGAATGCGGCGTTTGGTGAGATCGGCATGGGCCTGTTGCGCGCCATCGAGCCGTGGAAGCAATGGATCGCCGGTTGGGGCTTCGACATGAGCAAGGGTGAGCCGAACCTTTCAGAAGACGAGATCAAGAGCCGTATTCGGCTGCTGGTGGGCGACCCGGATCTTGAGATCGAGATCGACAGCAGCTCGGTGTGGTACGTCAACCAGGCGCATGCGCCGGTTTACTCGAACGGGCGGGTGTTCTGCGGCGGTGATGCCGTGCACCGCCACCCGCCTTCAAGCGGGCTGGGCTCGAACACCTGCATGCAAGATGCCTTCAACCTGGCGTGGAAACTGGCCTTCGTGGTGCAGGGGCATGCCGGTGAACGGCTGCTTGATTCGTACACCCTCGAGCGTGCGCCAGTGGGTGCGCAGGTGGTGGCCCGC
This sequence comes from Burkholderiales bacterium, assembly GCA_043756905.1. GTDB lineage: Bacteria > Pseudomonadota > Gammaproteobacteria > Burkholderiales > Burkholderiaceae_C > Rubrivivax. The sequence continues at coordinate 3,386 of JAYUQE010000115.1, forward strand.
GCCAACCAATCGCGGCTCGACTACGCCCCGCTGAACCGGGCCTTTCGCGACGCCACCGCGGCCGACCCCGTGGCTGCTGGCATCGCCAGCCTGGCAGACCCGGGGCCGCAAGGTGTGGCCCGGCGCAACGCGCTGGCGCAGGCCTTGGATTTGAAAAACTTCGAGTTCAATGCGCAAGGGGTTGAGATGAACCAGCGCTGTGTGTCCGCCGCCGTGCTGCCCGATAGCGATGGCGCACCAGAGGTTTGGCAGCGCGATGCGCAACTCCACCTGCAAGCGTCCACGCGGCCCGGCGCCAAACTGCCCCATGCCTGGCTGGTAGGCGAAGATGGCCGCCGTATTTCAACGCTTGATGTGGTGGGCAAGGGCCAGTTCTCGTTGGTGACCGGCATCGCCGGCCAGGCCTGGGTGGAAGCTGCGAAGAACTTGCACCTGCCCTTCATGAGAACCGTGGTCATCGGCCTGCCGGGCACGCAAGACGTTTACTGCAACTGGCATGCTGCGCGCGAGATCGAAGAAGCCGGTGCGCTGCTGGTGCGGCCCGATGGTGTGGTGGCCTGGCGCCAGCATGCCGGTGCCAGCAGCGTGGCCCAGGCACAAGGCGCGCTGGAGGCGGCGCTCGGTGCCATCCTCGACCGCCAATCATCGCTTATGGAACCAGCATGACTGAACGCGCCTTTTTGGGCATCTCGCACACGCCGCTGATGGGCCTCAACTCAGTGGCGCCAGCGGTTGAGAACGAATTGCAAGCCGCCATCGCCCGGGCCCGCGAACAGGTGTTGGCCTTTGCGCCGGAGCTGGTGGTGCTGGTGGGGCCGGATCATTACAACGGCTTCTTCAATGAGCTGATGCCGCCGTTTTGCATCGGCACGCAAGCCAGCTCGGTGGGCGACTACCTCACGCCGCCCGGGCCGCTGAATGTGGACGCCGCCGCCGCGCTGGCGCTGGCCACGCAACTGATGGACGATGGGTTCGATGCGGCCGTTTCGCGCCGCATGCAGGTTGATCATGGCTTCGCGCAACCGCTGCAACTGTTGTGGGGCGGGCTGGACACACCGCCGGTGCTGCCGATCTTCCTCAACGCCGTGGCGCAGCCGGGCATTGCGCGGCTCAAGCGCTGCCGGGCCCTGGGCCAGGCCATTGGCCGCTTTCTCGACGGCCAGCCGCGGCGCACCTTGCTCATCGGCTCGGGCGGCTTGTCGCACGACCCGCCGGTGCCCACGCTGCAACACCCTGACGCCGCCGTGCGCGAGCGCATCACCGCCAAGGCGCAACCCACGCCGGCCGAGCGCGAAGCCAAGACGCAGCGCGTGATGGCCGCGGGCCGCGCACTGGCCGCCGGCAGCAGCGCGGTCAAACCGCTCAACCCCGAGTGGGATAGCCGCTGGATGGACGCGATGGCCGCCGGCGGCGCCGCACTGGATGCGTTGTGCGCGATGAGCGAAACCAGCATCGAGCAGCAGGCGGGCCTGTCGGGCCATGAATCAAAGTGCTGGCTGGTGGCGCGCAGCGCGCTGGCTACAGACCGTGCGCTGCCATGCGCCCTGCGCCACTACCAGGCCATTCCCGAATACATCGCCGGGTTCGGGTTGATGTTTCTGACGCAGGCCGATTGACAAAATCCGACAGGCTCATGGCGTGAGCCTTGGCTTTTGAGTTCCTGTTGCACCCGACCGTATCGAAAGCCGCTCCATGTCCGCCACCGAAGCCGCCAGCACCGAAACCGCCAGCACAGAATCCGCGACCAGCCGCT
>JAYUQE010000116.1:0-5130 GCA_043756905.1 Burkholderiales bacterium
CTACAAATCCAGGCCAAAAAAAGCCCGAAAGGGCCAAATTTGTGAGGCGTGACAGGTACTTGCCGGCGCCGCGCCTCAGGGAAGAGCGTGGAACTTCAGCTTAACGGGCCCTTTGCGGGCCCGTTGTCATTCCGGCGCGGCGCCGGGGTTTTGCCGGTAGTAGCTGCGCAGCAGGGCGTACAGCGCCGGGTAGCCCCCGTACAGCTCGGCCCCGGCGACGAAGAAATGCTCGCTGGCCACGGCGAAGAATTCTTCCGGCGCTTCGGCGCCATACGGGTCGAGCAAGGTGTCCAGGCCAGCGTCCACCTCCTCGCAGTGGCGTTCGTATTCGTTCATCAGCACCTTCATCCAGTGCGCGCATTCCGCTGCGCTGGGCAGCGGCGGCACGCCGTCCATCTGACCATCGATACGGTCCAGCACATGGGCGAATTCATGGATCACCACGTTGATCACTCGCCCGTCGGACTCGCCACCGTCTTGCACGTCGCGCCACGACAGCATCACCGGCCCGCCATCGATCATCTCGCCGAGCATTTCGTCGTCGAACTCATGCACCACGCCGATGTCGTCTTCAACACTGCGCCGCGCCCAGACCCGATCCGGGTGGATGACGATGCCGATGAAGCTGTCATACGGCTGCAAGCCCATGCGCAGCACCGGCAGGCAAGCCTGCGCGGCCACCGTCACGGCGATCTCGTCGCTGATGTGCAGACCCTGCGTGCCGGTGAATTCCTTCTGGTCGAGGAACAGGCTGGTCAGGCGGCGCAATTCGGCCGCATCAAGCTCATCGCGCAGGTTCAGGAAGGCATAGCGCTCCAGCGTGGCCAGCCACAACGCATCCGGAATGCGCCGGCGCTCCAGCGCCGCACGCTCGCCGCGCGCGCGCCAGGCACGCAGCACGCCTTTGATCGTCATGCTGGCACCGTGGTGGCGTCGATGCGCGTGAAGCCGGCGCGCGTCCAGCGCAGCACCTGGGCTCGTGGCGGCGTGGTGTCCAAATCCCAATCGCTCAGCACATGCCTGAACACACCGGGCGCCAACTCGTGGCAGCCAGGGCGGTGGGTGTGGCCGTGCACCATGTGCGCAGCACCGGCGGCGCGCAGCCACTGCAGGGCCGCGGCGTCGCTCACGTCAGCCCAATCGGCACATCCGGCAGATCCGGCGCGTTCGTCCTGTGCACTGCGCTGTTTTTTTTCTTCACTGGCGTGGCGTATGGCCACGGCCAGCGCGCGGCGCTCGGGCAGAGGCTTGGCCAGGAAGGCCTGCTGCCAGGCTGCGCCACGCACCATGCTGCGAAAGCGCTGGTAATCCAGGTCGGCCAGGCACAGCGCGTCGCCATGGGTGAGCAAGGCCTGCGCACCGAATGCCTGCACGAGCGTGGGGTCGTGCAGCAAGGTGCAGCCGCTGGCCTTGGCGAACCCAGGGCCGGCCAGGAAGTCGCGGTTGCCGGCCATGAAGTACAGCGGCGCACGGTGCGCTGCTGCCTGCATGGCGCGCAGGCAGCCCTGCTCGAAGGGCTCTGCCAGGCCGTCATCCCCCACGCACAGCTCGAACAGGTCGCCCAGGATGAACACCGCGTCGGCGGTGGTGCCGGCCAGGTAGCGCTCAAACGCCGCCGTGGTGCGCGGCAGCGCCGCACTCAGGTGCAGGTCTGAAATGAACTCCACGGCCTGTGTGGCCGCCCCCAGCTTCAGCTTGGCCACCGCAGGGTTGCCGCAGCCGGCCATGTGCATTGCCCGCGCAGGCTATTCGGCCAGGGTGGCGCGTTCGATGACGACCGCTTCGAGCGGCACATCGCCCATGCCGCCACGGTTGCCGGTGGCCATGCGTTCGATGACATCGACCACGTCCTGGCCTTGCGTGACCTTGCCGAACACCGTGTAGCCCCAGCCGTTGGCAGACTCGGAAGTGAAGTTCAGGAAGTCGTTGTTCTTGGTGTTGATGAAGAACTGGCAGGTGGCCGAATGCGGCGCCGAGGTGCGCGCCATGGCCACCGTGTAATGGTCGTTCTTCAGGCCGTTGTTGGCTTCGTTGCGGATCGTCGCCTGGGTGGGCTTCTGGTTCATCTGGGCATCGAAGCCGCCGCCCTGGATCATGAAGCCCTTGATCACACGGTGAAAGATGGTGCCGTCGTATTGGCCGGCGCGCACATAGTCAACGAAGTTCTGCACGCTCAGCGGGGCGCGCGCATCGTCAAGCTCCAGCGTGATGTTGCCGGCGCTGGTGGCGATGTGTACGGTCTTGCTCATCTCATTTCTCCTGGGTTGCCTTGCGAATCACGACAGCAGTTTGCGGCAGGTGCTGCTGCGCGCCGCCACGGCCGGCCAGCGGCACGGCCTTGATCTTGTCGACCACGTCCATGCCTTCGACCACGCGCCCGAACACGGCGTAGCCGTTGCCGTCACGCGAGTTGGCTTGGTCCAGAAAGGCGTTGTCAACGACGTTGATGAAGAACTGCGCCGTGGCCGAATCGGGCACCGAGGTGCGCGCCATGGCCAGCGTGCCGCGCTGGTTGGTCAGGCCGTTGCGGCTTTCCAGCGCAATGGGCAGGCGGGTAGGCTTTTCCTGCAAGTCGGCCGCCATGCCACCGCCCTGGATCATGAAGTTTTCGATCACGCGGTGGAAGATCGTGCCGTCGTAGTGGCCGGCCTTCACGTAGGCCAGGAAGTTGGCCACGGTCTTGGGCGCCTTTTGCGCGTCGAGCTCGACCACGATGTCGCCCTGGCTGGTGGCCAGGCGCACTTTCTGGGCATGGGCCTGCGCGCTCACGGCCAGCGCCAGGGTCAACAACAGAATTTTCAATAGCTTCACAACTGACATGCGGGGGTTCCTAACTTCTGGGTGGGTGGGGCATTGTCACGGGGCGCTGGCCGCTGGCTCGGGCAGGCGCAGCACTTCGCGCGCCAGGCGCAGCTTGCGCACCAGGGCTGCGTCGCGCCGCGGCAGCGGCACGTCTTGCCAGGTGGCCAGGGCCAGGCGCAGGTACACGTCGCCCAGGTTCTCGCGCGCGGCGTGGTGTGCGGGGTCGTTGCGCAGTGCCTGCTCCAGCGCTTGGCGGGCAGGCTGCAGGCGGCCAGCGGCGGCGTGCAACACGGCCAGGTTGTTGTACGGGTCGGGCAGTTCCGGGAAGTCCTCGCTCAGGCGCTGAAAGGCGGCCAGCGCATCGGCGTCGCGGCCCAGGTCGGCCAGCACCACGCCGCGCAGGAAGCGCAATTCGGCGTCGCGTGGGGTGCTGGCCAGGCCTATGTCGAGTGAGGCCAGCGCGGCGGTGAAGTCGCCCGCACGCTGGGCGCGCTGGGCGTCTTCCAGCACACCGGCTTGCGCCATGGGCCAGGCCAGCGCGAGCATCAGGCCCAGGCCGGCAATCAGGTGCTTGCGGTTCAATTTGTGTGCTACTGAAGGGGTGCGGGCTCAAGGGCACAGCGGGGCAGGGCGCCTTGACGCTGCGGCTGACATGCGAGGCACGCCGCTATACTGATTTCATTCTAGCGACGAGCGCTCGCGTCGTCGGCCACGAACGCGTTTCCCACCCGGTTTCCACCAGTTACCCACGCGATTTGCGCGCTGCATGGCCACATGCCAGCGTGCATCACCCACTGAGATTGCCTGCACGCAAATGAGCTTGCGCCTATACAACACGCTGACCCGCCGCCTGGAGCCTTTGGTGCCGTTGCAGGCCGGTCAGGTGGGCATGTATGTGTGTGGCATGACCCTCTACGACCTGTGCCACGTGGGCCACGCCCGCATGATGATGGCCTTCGACGTGGTCTACCGCTGGCTGCAAGTGCTGGGCTTGCGCGTGACCTACGTGCGCAACATCACCGACATCGACGACAAGATCATCAAGCGCGCCGTGGAACGAAACATGTCGATCCGTGCGCTGACCGACGAGATGATTGCTGCCATGCGCGCCGACATCGGCGCCCTGGGCATCGCCACGCCCACCCACGAGCCGCGCGCCACTGAATACGTGGGCCAGATGGTGGCCCTCATCGGCACGCTGCAACAGCGCGGCCTGGCCTATGCCAGCAGCAGCGGCGACATGAACTTTGCGGTGCGCAAGTTCGCAGGCTATGGCAAGTTGTCGGGCAAGACGCTTGACGATCTGCGCTCGGGCGAGCGCGTGGCGGTGGCCGAGGGCAAGGAAGACCCGTTGGACTTCGTGTTGTGGAAGGCGGCCAAGCCCGAAGAGCCCGACGACGCCAAGTGGCCCAGCCCTTTCGGCGTGGGCCGGCCGGGCTGGCACATCGAGTGCTCGGCCATGAGTTGTGCCTTGCTCGGCGAGGTGTTCGACATTCACGGCGGCGGCATGGACTTGCAGTTCCCGCACCATGAAAACGAGATTGCGCAAAGCGAAGGCGCGCAGGGCAAGCCGTTCGTGAAAGTCTGGCTGCACAACGGCTTCTTGAATGTTGATGACACCAAGATGTCGAAGTCGATCGGCAACTTCTTCACCATCCGCGAAGTCTTGCAGCGCTACGACGGCGAGACGCTGCGCTTCTTCATGCTGCGTGTGCACTACCGCAGCCCGTTCAACTTCAGCAACCAGCATCTCGACGATGCGCGCCAGGCGCTGCGCCGCCTGTACACCGCGCTCGACGGCGTGGCCGCGGCGGATGAAGCCGTTGATTGGCAGCAACCCCAGGCCGCCGCCTTTCGCGCTGCCATGAACGAAGACTTCAACACCCCCGGGGCGATGGCCGTGTTGTTCGATCTGGCCGCTGAACTTAACCGTTCGCGTGAGCCACGAACGGCCAGCCTGCTCAAGGCCCTGGGTGGCACGCTGGGCATCCTGCAGCAGCCCCCGCGGCAGTTCTTGCAGGGCGGGGCGGGGTTCGACAACGCCGACATCCAGGCCCTGATCGACCAGCGCGCCGCGGCCAAGGCGGCGCGCGACTTCGCCGGCGCTGACCGCATCCGCGCCGAGCTGGCGGCGCGCGGCATCGTGCTGCAAGACAACGCCCAGGGCACGACCTGGGTCAAGGGCTAAAACCGTGCCCGCCAGCAAACCCGCCCCGGCCAGCGCGGCCACCGTCACACCGACCTATTGGGACGACGCCTGCAAACACCTGGCCAAGCGCGACCGGGTCATGCGCAAACTCATACCGAAGTTCGGCGAAGCGCGCCTGC
>JAYUQE010000117.1:0-14905 GCA_043756905.1 Burkholderiales bacterium
GCCGCGCGCCTTCAGCGCCAGCGTGGCCGGCGCACCGCGGCGCCAGGCCTCGGCCTCTTCCTGCAGCAAGAACAGGGTGCGCGGATTCGCGGCCGCCCAAAGTTCGCTGAACTCCACCAACCATGGCGCGGTGCCAAGGGTCATGCTGAGTTCACCCTCGTCCACCTTGCCACGGGCATGGCACTTGATCACCGCCAGGCGCAGTGCCAGCACTTGTGCCGCAAAGCCGTTGCGCACGAAGGCCTCTTCGAGCTTGCGCAGGCCGCCGCGCTGGCCCAGCACCAGGTCAGCCAGATGGCGCTGCTGGCTCTGCGAGAAGCCGGCCAGGTCGGCGTGCGCCACCAGGTAGGCACTGTGGCGATGGTGATCGTGATGCGAAACCTGCTGGCCCACTTCATGCACATCGCAAGCCCAGCCCAGCTCGGTGCGTGCCGGCGTGCCGGCCTCGGGGCAGGCCTGGTCAAACAGGCTCAGCGCCACGCGGCGCACGCGGCTGGCCTGCGCCAAGTCCGCACTGAAGCGGCGTTGCAGCTCGGCGATGCTGCGCTCACGCAGGCCGCCGCCGCCAAGCGCGGCACTGGGGTCCAGGCGCTCGGCCAGATCGAAGATCACGCCCTGGCGCAATGCGCCGCGTGCGGGCAGCAGGCGCTCCACGCCCAGCGTCGCGCAAAGCGCCATGAGGATGGCCAGGCCGCCGCCGATGACGGCTGCGCGGTCGCCCTTCAGCCCCGGCAGACGCAACTTGTCCACCTTGCCCTGCTCGATGCAGCGGTCCATGCACCAGCGCAGCCCGGCGGGCGTGATGGTGCCGTCGGTGATGCCCGCCGCGGCCAGCACCTGCGACACTGCCCCAACGGTGCCTGACGAGCCCAGGGCCTCCTGCCAGTGTGCCGGCGCGAAGGCCTCGACGGCTTCCTCGAATTCGGCCTCCGCGGCGGTCTGCGCGGCCTTGAAGGCGGTGGCATTGAACTTGCCATCGGCAAAGAAACGCATCGACAGGCTCACACAGCCCGCGCCGAACGACTCGGCCGCCTTGGGAACCAGGCCTTGACCCAGGATGAGTTCGGTGGAGCGCCCACCGATGTCGATGACCAGGCGGCGTTGTTCAGAGGGTTGCAGTCGTGACACACCGGCGTAGATGAGACGCGCTTCCTCGCGCCCGGAAATCACCTCGAGCGTGAAACCCAGCACCGCCTGCGCGCGCAGCAAAAAGGCATTGCGGTTGCGCGCCTCGCGCAAGGTCTGCGTGGCCACGGCACGCACGCGCTGGGCGTCGAAGCCATCCAGCCGCCGGGCAAAGCCGCGCAGGCACTTCAGGCCGCGTTCGCTGGCCTCGTCGGTCAGCATGCCCTGTGCATCCAACCCGGCGCCCAGGCGCACGGATTCCTTCAGGTAGTCCACGCGCCGGTAGCGGCCTTCATCGACCTGGCCGATTTCGAGACGAAAGCTGTTGGAGCCGATGTCGATGGCAGCGAGCGGTTCTGGGCGAAGGACCATGCGGCCATTGTGTATTGGGTTCATCGCACCCACTGGCTCCCGGCCCGGCACGGCAACGCACCTCGGCGCGGGCCCGAACCAAAGCGCGACAGGCTCGGGTGGCAGGCACGGTGACTCTTCCCGTGGGCAGCTTCAAGATGCCGGCCCATCGCGCCGGCGGCCACGGCTGCGCGGGTCAAGCAGCTGCACCAGCGCTTGCAGCAAGCCTCGGCACAGCCCGTTGATCTGATCGAGACTCACATCTCGTGGCTGATCCTCTCCGCCGCTTTGGCTTACAAGATCAAGCAGGCCATCGTCCTGCCCTGGGCACAGACTTCGGCCGCCCGGCGCGGCGGCTGGGCAACGCCCTGCAGGTGTTCGACGCCGTTTGCCAAGCCGCGCCCGGCCGCACCCACGACGGCCAGGCCTTGCGCGCCTGCTTGCCTGCCTTCCTGCGCCGCGATGAGCGCGTCCGCTTTGCCGCGCCGGCTGCTCTACCCTGTACCCTCGAAACGGTGAGCTGCCCGTGGCCACGTGTCAACACTCCTGGGAGTTCAAGCCGTCATGAGCATCCGCAATCTCGACTCCCTGTTCGAACCGCGCTCGGTGGCGGTGTTCGGTGCCAGCGAGCGGCCGGCCAGCGTCGGCGCCACGGTCTGGCGTAACTTGCGCGAGGGCGGATTCGCCGGCCCGCGCTGGGCCGTCAACCCCAAGCACACCCAACTCAGCGGCGAGCCGGTGTTTGCCGACGTTGCCAGCTTGCCCGGGGCGCCGGAGCTGGCCGTCATCTGCACGCCGCCCGACACGGTGCCGGCGCTGATCGCGGCGCTGGGCGAACGCGGCACGCGCGCGGCCATCGTGCTGACGGCCGGCATGAGCGCGGCGCACAAGACCGCCATGCTGGGCGCCGCGCGGGCCCATCTGCTGCGCATCCTGGGCCCCAACAGCCTGGGGCTGCTGTCGCCCCATGCGCGCTTGAACGCCAGCTTTGCGCATGTGGGCGCACCAATCGGTGGCCTGGCCTTTGTGTCGCAGTCGGGCGCCCTGGTCACGGCGATGCTCGACTGGGCGCAGGGCCGCGGCGTCGGTTTTTCGCATTTCGTTTCCCTGGGCGAGCATGCCGACATCGACTTCGGCGACATGCTCGACTGGCTGGCCAGCGACGCGCGCACCCGCGCCATCTTGCTGTACGTTGAAGCCATCGAGTCGCCACGCAAGTTCATGTCGGCGGCGCGCGCGGCGGCACGCAACAAGCCGGTGCTGGTGGTCAAGGCCGGCCGTTCGCCGCAGGGCCAGGCCGCCGCGGCGTCGCACACCGGCGCGCTGGCCGGGTCTGACCTGGTTTACGACGCCGCCATCCGGCGCGCCGGCATGCTGCGCGTGGACACGCTGCAAGACCTGTTCATGGCGGCCGAAACGCTGGCCCACTTTCGCGCCCACGCGGGCCTGACCACCGCCGGCGCGAACGACCCCCTGGCCCGGCTGACCATCGTCACCAACGGTGGCGGCGCGGGGGTGATGGCCGCCGACGCCGCCGCGCTGGCCGGCGTGCCGCTGGCGCCCCTGACCCCGGCCACGCTGGCCCTGCTGGACAGCGGCTTGCCGCGCAACTGGAGCCGCGCCAACCCGGTGGACATCATTGGCGACGCGCCGGTTGAACGCTATGTACATGCGCTGCGCAGCCTGCTGGCCGACCCCGCCAGCGGCACGCTGCTGTTCATGCACGCGCCCACCGCCATCGTGCCCAGCCAAGGAGGCTGTCGGGCTTTGGGTCGGGCCCGCGCCGAGGTGAGTTGCCGTGCCAGGCTAGGCGCCAGCGAGGCGTGTGGCGGGGCCACACAACGAGCTGGCAACGACGCCTGGCGCGGCAAATCACCTCGGCCCTTCGGGTTGGGCCTGCAAAGGGGCTGATCCGTCGTTGCAAAGACTCGCTGTGCCACCCGGCACAGCTGCGTTTTGCGCCTAGGCTGAGCCCCTTTGCAGGCCCAACGCGGGCCCGACCCAAAGCCCGACAGCCTCCTTGTGCCATCAGCTTGATGGACGGCATGATGGCCCAGCACCGTGCCGGCAGGATCAAGGTCATTGGCCTGTTCACCAAGGAACGTTCACCGTTGATGCCCGACATTCCCACGTTCGCCGAGCAAGGCATTAATGTCACGTCCGGCGAGGGCTGGACGGGAATGTGGGCCAAGGCTGGCACGCCGCCGGCAGCGCTGGAACGCATGCAGCGCGCGGTGCAGCAGGCGCTGCAACAGCCTGACATTAGTGAAACGTTGGCGCAGAAACTGTGGGCCCACCCGCACTTTCGCAGCGGCACGGAACTGGATGCGCTGCAACGTGCCGAACTCGCGCACTGGGAACCCATCATCAAGGCGTCGGGCTTCAAGCCTGAGTAGTGTTTGACAACTGAAGCATGACAACGGAACTGGTCACTTACGAACTCGAAGGCCCCGTGGCCTTGATCGGCCTGAACCGGCTCGACAAGCGCAACGCCATCAGCGACGCCGTCATCAACGCCCTGCTGGCAGCGGTTCAACGCGCCCACGAAGAAGCCAACGTGGCCATCCTGCATGGCCACGGCAGCAACGTTTGCGCCGGGCGCGACTTGTCTGAAGCGTTAGCCCGCGCCAGCGGCAAGGTGGCGCTGCCGCGCAAGCGCAAGCGCCACAACTGGCATATGGTGTTCAACGAGATCGAGCGCGGCCCCATCCCTTTCGTGGCCGCACTGCACGGCGCGGTGGTGGGCGGCGGGCTGGAAATGGCCTGCGCGGCGCACATTCGCGTCTGCGACGACACGGCGTTCTTCGGCCTGCCCGAAGGCCAGCGCGGCATCTTCGTGGGCGGTGGCGGCACGGTGCGCATCCAGCGCATCGTGGGCACCGCGGTGATGACCGACATGATGCTCACCGGCCGCCTGCTCAACGCGGCCGAAGGCTTGCAGGAACACATCGTGCGCTATGTGGTGGGCGCCGGCCAGGCGTTGGCGAAGTCGCGCGGGTTAGCGCTGCGCATCGCGCAAAACACGATTGAAACGAATTGGAAAATCGTGAATGTGCTGCCGCGCATTCAAGACTTGTCGCACGACGACGGGCTGTTCGTCGAGCAACTCAATTCCGCCATGGCGCGCCCGCCGGAGGTGGCGCAACGCTTGCGAGAATTCGTTGAAGGCAAGGCCGCGCCGTTGCGGCCAGAAGCATCAAAACCTAAAGAATGACATGAGCGTCTTTGAACTGACCCCGGCTGACCATGAACGCGCCGCCGCGCACTTCGAACGTGCCCGTGCCGCCGCGGCTGATGTCATTGGTCTGCCCGCCAACACGCCCACGCGGCCGGTGCAAAGCGTGACCATCATCGGCGCCGGCACCATGGGCACGGGCATTGCCATGTCGCTGGCCAATGCCGGCATTGCTTCATGCTTGTATGAGGCTGATGCCGCGGCCTTGCAGCGCGGCCTGGCGGGCGTGCAAGACACCTACAACGCCAGCGCGGCGCGCGGCAAGCTCGAGCCTGAAGACGTGGCGCAGCGCATGGCCTTGATCACCAGCACACTCAAAATTCAAGACCTGACCCCGGCTGACTTGTTCATTGAAGCCGTGTTCGAAGACCTGGGCCTGAAGCAGCGTTTGTTTGCGCAAATCGACGCCGTGGCCAAGCCCGGCGCCATTTTGGCCACCAACACTTCCGGCCTGGACATCAACGCCATTGCCGGCGCCACCCAGCGCCCGCAAGACGTGATCGGTGCGCACTTCTTCAGCCCCGCGCATGTGATGCGGCTGCTGGAAGTCGTGCGGGCCGACGCCACCGCGCCCGATGTCATCGCTACGCTCATGGCGCTGGGCCCGCGCATCGGCAAGAGCGCGGTGTTGGCGCGGGTGTACCCGGGCTTCATCGGCAATGCGCTGTTCCGGCAAAGCCACCGCGAGGCGCACTTTCTGGTGGAAGACGGCGCCTTGCCGCACGAGGTGGATGCGGCGCTCACCGGCATCGGCTACGCCATGGGTGTGTTCGCGGTGCAAGACCTGGCGGGCACCGATGTGGGCTACCCAACCCGCAAGGCGCAGGTGGCCACGCGCGCGCAAGATAGGCGCTGGAGCGACCTGATCCTGAAGCTGGTGGAAATGGGCCGCAACGGCCAGAAGAGCGGCGCCGGCTGGTACCGCTACGAAGCCGGCCACCGCAAGCCGCTGCGCGACCCGGTGGTGGAAGACTTCATCGTCGCCGAGTCGGCGCGGCTCGGCATCGAGCGGCGCGCCATCGGCGTTGATGAAATTTTGGAACGCTGCATCTACGGCATGGTCAACGAAGGCGCGCGCCTGCTGGAAAAGGGCATCGCCCAGCGCGCCAGCGACATCGACCTGATCATGCTCACCGGCTATGGCTTCCCGGCCGCACAGGGCGGGCCGATGTTCATGGCCGACCGCATTGGGGTGCCCCAAGTGGCGCAAACCGTGCAGCGCCTGCATGCAAAACATGGCGCTTGGTGGGAACCCGCGCCGCTGCTGCTGGAACTGGCGCGAACTGGTGGCACATTTGCGGGCGGGCGGCGCTGAACAGCCGCAAGGAGCCCCGGCTTGAACTACAGCGACTACCTGCATCTCGATGACGTGCTGGGTGCCCAGCACCCGCTCTCGCCCGACCACAGCGAGCTGCTGTTCATCGTGCAGCATCAAAGCAGCGAGCTGTGGATGAAGCTCATGCTGCACGAGCTGCGCGCGGCCATCGGCCACATCGCGCAAGACCAGCTCAACCCGGCGTTCAAGATGCTGGCGCGGGTGTCAAAAATCATGGAGCAACTCGTCCACGCCTGGGACGTGTTGGCCACCATGACGCCGCCCGAATACAGCGCCATTCGCCCCTACCTGGGCAGCAGCAGCGGCTTCCAGAGCTGGCAATACCGTTGCATCGAGTTCAGCCTGGGTAACAAAAACGCGGCCATGTTGCAGCCGCATGCTGAGCGGCCGCAGCACCTGGCCGATGTGACGGCGGCGTACGAGGCGCCCTCGCTGTACGACGAAGCCCTGCGCCTGCTGGCGCGCCGCGGCCTGAGCGTGCCGGCCAGCCACACGCAGCGCGACTGGCGCTTGCCGTACACCGCCAATGCCGAGGTGGAAGCCGCCTGGTTGCAGGTGTACCGCGCACCAGAAACGCACTGGGACCTGTATCAACTGGGTGAAGAACTCACCGACCTGGAAGACGCCTTTCGCCTCTGGCGTTTCCGCCATGTGACCACGGTGGAACGCATCATCGGCTTCAAGCCGGGCACCGGCGGCACCAGCGGCGTGGGCTACTTGCGCAAGATGCTCGATGTCGTGCTGTTCCCGGAGGTGTGGGCGCTGCGCACGGATTTGTGAATGGCCTCATGCGGTCAGTGTCCGTACAATCGACGTACATGGCGGTGATCGCCGCCGCTGCCATGGCCTTCAGTAGTGAGGTTTGTGTCGCAGCACGCAGCACGCAGCACGGGGAACTTGAACATGCAGACCAATCTGGTAGATCCGCTAGCCGGCTCTCGTGGCGCACGTCTGGAGGCACGCATTTCGGTGGCCCAAAAGGCGGTGCTTCAGCGGGCGGCTGCGCTGTCTGGCCGAACGCTCAGCGAGTTTGTGGTGGCCAGTGCCCAAGAGGCGGCCAACACGGTCATTCAGGCGCACGAAAGCATCCGTTTGAACCGGGCTGAACAAGTCGCTTTCGTCACGGCCTTGCTCAAGCCGCCCGCCGCAAACGCTCGTTTGCGCAAGGCGGCAAAGGCTTACCGCAAGCAAACCGGGGCCTGATCGCGCATGCCGCTGTCGGCCTATCGCGTTGAGCCTCTGGTCAAGCGCCATGGCCGCGAAGGCTTTTCTTGCGGCAGCGTCGCGCTGGATCGCTATCTGCAGCAGCTTGCCCGCCAAGACGCTGACAAGCGGGTCGCGGCGCCGTTTGTGGCGGTTCAGTCCCCAGCGGCGCGGGTACTGGGTTACTACACGCTGTCGTCGTCGGTCGTGAATGCCGGTCAATTACCCGAAGCCTTGGCCAAGGGGCTGCCTCGCTATCCGCAATTGCCTGTCACGTTGCTTGGCCGTTTGGCCATAGACCAAGCAGTGAAGGGTCAAGGTCTTGGCCAGTTCATGCTCATGGACGCATTGCGCCGCAGCTTGGCAGGCGCGGCCCAGATTGCCGCGATGGCGGTGCTGGTTGACGCCAAAGACGATGCGGCCGAGGCGTTCTATCGGCACTTCAGCTTCCTGCCGCTGCAACAGCAACCGCGCCGGCTCTTCTTGCCGATGAAGACGGTGGCCACGCTGTTTGGTGCTTGAGCCGGCGCGGGACCTTCGTTCATATCACTCAGTCGATTGACCAACCATGCTCGAACTGCGCCCCACCTGTGAGCACTGCAACTGCGTCCTGGCGCCTGAAACCGAGTGGGCACGTATCTGCTCCTTCGAGTGCACCTTCTGCGCCAACTGCGTGGAAGCGGTGCTCGGCAACGTCTGCCCCAACTGCGGCGGCGGCTTCGTACCCAGGCCGGTGCGGCCGGCACGCAACTGGAAGGGTGAGAACTTCCTGGACAAGTACCCGGCCAGCGCGAAGGTGAAACACCGGCCGGTGGATGCGGCGGCGCATGCGGTGTTTGCAGCGGCGATCAAGGCGATTTCGCCCGAGCAACGCTGAAGGCGTGGTCTGCCTAAAATCTCCCGCTTTCCCCCGCCGAAAGCCACCGCGATGGACACCCGAACTTCCCCGATCCGCCTGCGCCTGAGCCGGTTGCGCGACGAGTTGGCGCGCGCGCAAATCCAGGCCGTGCTGGTGCCCACCAGCGACCCGCATCTTTCGGAATACCTGCCCGAACGCTGGCAGGCCCGCGAATGGCTGTCGGGCTTCACCGGCTCAATGGGAACGTTAGTCGTCACGGCGCAGCGCGCGCTGCTGTTCGCTGACAGTCGCTATTGGGGCCAGGCCGAGGCTGAACTGGAAGGCACGGGCATCGAACTGGTGAAGATTGCCACCGGGCAGTCCACCGCGCATGTGGAATGGCTGGCGCGTGAAGTGCCGCGCGGGCAAACGGTGGCGGTGGATGGCGATGTGCTCAGCCTGAGTGCGGCGGTGGCGCTGCGCAAGGTGCTGGATGAGGCCGGCGTGGCGCTGCGTGCTGACGTGGATGTGCTGGATGCCATCTGGCCCGAACGCCCGGGCCTGCCAGACGCACCCGTGTACGAGCACGTGGCCCCACACGCGCCGCTGTCGCGCGTGGCCAAGCTGGCCGCGGTGCGCGAAGCCATGGCCGCGCACGGCGCCACGCATCACTTCATTTCCACGGTCGACGACCTGGCCTGGTTGACCAACCTGCGCGGCAGCGACGTTGAATACAACCCGGTCTTCATGGGCCACTTGATGTTGGACCTGACCCGCGGCGTGCTCTTTGTTGGCGCGGGGAAGATCAACGACGCGCTGGCCGCGCAACTGGCGGCTGATGGCCTGACGCTCGCGCCTTATGCCGATGCGGCCAAGGTCCTGGCCAGCCTGGATGCCCAGGCGCGCTTGTTGATCGACCCGCGGCGCATCACCCATGGCCTGCGCAACAAGGTGGGCGCGGGCTGCACCGTGATTGAGGTCATCAACCCCAGCACCTTGATGAAAAGCCGCAAGACGGCGGAAGAAGCCGCGCATGTGCGCCAGGCCATGGCGCAAGACGGTGCGGCGATGTGCGAGTTCTATGCCTGGTTCGAAGCTGCGCAGGCCCGCGGCGAGCGCATCACCGAGCTAACGATTGATGAGAGGCTAACGTTCCAGCGCAGCCAGCGCCCGGGCTTTGTGGGCCTGAGCTTTTCCACCATCGCGGCGTTCAACGCCAACGGCGCGATGCCGCATTACCGCGCCACCGAACCGTCGCACGCGGTGATCGAAGGCGACGGCCTGCTGCTCATCGACAGCGGCGGCCAGTACCTGGGCGGCACCACCGACATCACCCGCGTCTGGCCTATCGGCAGCGTGAGCGCGGCCATGAAGCGCGACTACACGCTGGTGTTGAAGGGCACGATGGCCTTGAGCCGCGCGCGCTTTCCGCAGGGCACGCCGTCGCCCATGCTCGACTCGATTGCGCGTGCGCCGCTGTGGGCGCAGGGCATCGACTTCGGCCATGGCACGGGCCACGGCGTGGGTTACTTCCTGAATGTGCATGAAGGCCCGCAGACGATCAGCAAGGCGGTGGCCGAGCCGCACATGGCCATGCAGCCGGGCATGATCACCAGCATCGAGCCCGGCGTTTACCGGCCGGGGCAATGGGGCGTGCGGATCGAAAACCTGGTGCTGAACCAGCCGGCTGCCACGCCCGAGGCCGGCACGTTCGCTGAGTTCCTGGAATTCGAGACGCTCACGCTGTGCCCGATCGACACCCGCTGCATCGAGCGCAGCCTGCTGCGCGCTGATGAAGTGGCCTGGCTGAACGACTACCACGCCAGCGTGCGTGCACGCCTGGGCCCGCTGCTGCAAGGCCCGGCGCTGGCCTGGCTGGTCGAGCGCACGCAGGCGTTGCCTTGATGCGCTGGCTGCGCGCCGCCCTGTGCAGCCTGGTGTTTTGGGCGGCGAGTGCGGCGCAGGCCTGGAGCGGCCACACCTTGTGCAGTTGGCAGGCGCTGGCGCCGCTGACTGAACTGCAAGGCGTGCAGGCGCCCGCCGAGACGCTGGAACAATTCGTCAGCGCCACCGCGCCGCGCCTGGAAGTGCTGCTGCGCGAGCATGAAACCTGGGCGCGGCAGAACCTGGCGGACTACCCTGCGCGGCCCGATGAACTGGCCTTCAAGGCCGCTGCCGCCGGCATGGCCGTGCCGCGCTTCCTGCAGGCCTTGCGGCTGAACGGAGATTCGCGCTTGAAGCTGTTCGTGCAGTTGCGCCCGGGCCAGGCGCGGGCGGATCAACTGCGCATGCCCTGGGTCGACATCAGCGCGTTGCGCAGCGGCAGCGCGGCGCGCGAAAACACCTTCGTGCAGTTGGAGCCGGGCGACACGGTGGCCGCGCTCGACGTCTTGGCCACGGCCTCCAGCGAGCCCGACTACGGCCTGGACATCGGCCTGTTCACTGATAACGGCACCGCGCAAGGCGCGCGCTACGGCTTTGGCAAGCAGCCCTACGGCAGCCCGGCGGTCGACTATTCCAGCCAGGCGCCGTTTCACATGGGCTTCTTTCACGAAGCGGGCATCGTCAACCTGGTGGCGCCGTTCATTCGCCGCGGCCACCCCGAGTCGCGCATTGCCTTGTTCAGTGCGCTGGCACGCGAGGCCTTTGCCAGCGGCCACGCCTACTGGGGCTGGCGCTTCACCGGCTGGGCCTTGCATTACGTGCAAGACCTGACCCAGCCCTATCACGCCCGCGCGCTGCCGGGTGTGGGCGCCGCACGCATGCTGTGGATCTACGCGCTGGCCATGGCGGGCCGGCCCGGCGCGCGCGACGACGCCATCACCCTGGTGACCAACCGCCACATCGTGCTCGAGGGCTACCAGTTCGCGCGCATGAGCCGGGCCTACGAGCGTGGCGACCTGAACGATGCCTTGCTGGCCGCGTTGCGCGATGCCTCGCTTGACCGCGGCCATTGGCTTTACGCCGGCAGCGACGCCCGCACCCGCGTCAGCGCCGAGGCGGCCGCCAACGCCGACACGCTCGACGCGCAGCTCGCCCGCAGCTTCCCGGCGCGGCTGGTGGCGGATGCCGCGCAGCCGCTGGGCAACGATGCCAGCAGCATCGACATGCAGGCCGCCGCGCGCGAAATGCCGGCCACCGAGCAAGCTGCGTTCGAGCGTGAACTGATCACCTTGATGCAGCGCCTGGGCCAGCACACCCGTGCCCTGGTGCGCGCGGTGCTGGCACCGCGGTGATGCGCTCAGCAGCGTCCATGATCGGCATCGACCTGGGTGGCACCAAGATCGAAGCCGCGGTGCTGGATGTGGCTGGCGCATTGCGTTGGCGCCAGCGCGTGGCCACGCCGCGCGACGATTACCCGGCCACGCTGCAAGCCATCAGCGCCTTGGTGGCGGCCGCAGAGCGCGACACCGGCCACAGCGGCCTGAGCGTGGGCGTGGGCGGCCCGGGCACGCTCACGCACGCGGGCTTGCTGAAGAACGGCAACTCGGTGTGGCTCAATCGCCGGCCGATTGAACGCGACCTGAGCCAACTGCTGCAACGCCCGGTGCGCTACACGAATGACGCCAACTGCCTGGCCCTGAGTGAAGCCACAGACGGCGCCGGTGCCGGCTGCAGCGTGGTGTTTGCGGTGATCCTGGGCACCGGCACGGGCGCGGGCATTGCCGTGAATGGCCGCGTGCTGGGGGGTGCCAACGGCCTGGCCGGTGAATGGGGCCACAACCCGCTGCCCTGGGCGGATGCCAGCGAGCCGCATTGGCGCTGCTGGTGTGGCCAACACGGCTGCGTGGAAACGCTGCTCAGCGGCCCGGGCCTGGCGCAAGACCATGCGCGGCTGCACGGTGGTGCGCTCGGCGGCGAAGAGATCGTGGCCCACGCACAGGGCGGTGATGCGGCGGCCGTGGCCACACTGGCGCGCTACACGCGGCGCCTGGCACGCGCGCTGGCCGGCGTGATCAACCAGCTCGACCCGAACGTTATTGTTCTGGGGGGTGGCTTGTCGCGCATCGCCGCGCTCTATGAAGACGTGCCCCGGCAATGGGGCGAATGGGTCTTCGGCGCCGGCGTGAACGAGCCGGTACGCACCCGCCTGCTGCCGGCCGCGCATGGCGATGCATCGGGTGTGCGGGGCGCAGCCTGGTTGGGCGTGCAGGTCACCTGAAACGTTGCAGCGCGCGGCGCCTCAACCGCGCTGCATGTTGGCCTTGAGCGCCTCGCTCAAGGCCGACAGGCTGTCCAGCACATGGGCGCGGCTTTCAATGCTCAGCTTGGGGCTCTTGCTGACTTTCAGCAACTGCGCTTGCAGCTCGGTGGCATACAGGCGCACCAGGCTCAGCGCATCGGCCGGGGCGATTTGCCCGCCGCGCGTGAGCAGCAGTTGCACGCGCTTCAGGTGTTCGCGTTGCAGGTTGCGGCGCATGCTTTCGGTTTCACCGCCAGCGGCCAGCTCGCTCCACACGGCGCGCTGCAAGGTGGCGTAGACCTCAGCCAACGTCAGCGCCTTGCTGCGCGCTGCGCCTTCCAGGAACTGCGGTTGCTCTAGCAGGCGTTGTGCGGTGCCGCCGCTCATCAATCGGTCCAGGGCAAGTGTCTGCACGCGCAGCACCGAGGCCGGAATGCTCACCGGGTCGCGGCGTTCGAACTCCACGTAATCGGGTGAGATGTTGGCGACGAGCTTGGCCGGGAAGCGGAAGGCGTCGGCCACGAACAGCGATTGCGTCAACAGCCCCAGTGCGCGGCGCTGTTCATTGGCGTCGACCGGCACGAACGCGGCCTGGCGCGCCGCCGCCGCGGGCGTGCCCGGCACTTCGCGCACGGCATGCATGCCGCCCACAAACTTGCTGGCCAGCGTCACCGCGTTGCGCATCTGGCCGAAGCCGGTGGCCAGCATGTTGCGCTGGCGCAGGCTGCCTTCACCGGGCCGCGGCTGCCAGGTTTCGGCGCGCTTCCAGAGTTCTTGCGTCAGCTTCAGCCGGCGTTCGACGTAGGTGAGCGGGTCGGCGCCCAGGTCGAACATGTTGGCCCTGGGGTCAAAGCCACCCCCACCGCCGAAACTGCCCACGTCGGCGTCGTCGGCAAAGGTCAGCAGCGGTTCGGTGCTGCGCGCAGCGATGCGTTCCAGTTCGTCGGCGTCGGCCTTGCCGTCCAGCGGCCGGTAGGCATATTCGATGGCCCAGTAGTCATAGGCGCCGATGCCGCCCGCCAGCAAGCGTGAGCGTGGCTCGCCGGGCAGCGGCAGGTTGTAGGCCGGGTAGTCCATCACCGAATTGCCCACGCCGTTGGCTTCAGTGAACGCCGGGTCGGCGAGCTGGGCTTGCGTGAACACGGTGCTGCCCTTGAAGTTGTGCTTCAGGCCCAGCGTGTGGCCCACCTCGTGCGTGACCACGTCTTTGATCACCGCCTGCACCAGCGCCTCGGCCTCGGGGCTGTCGGGCGCCAGCGCGCCGGTGGCGGCCAGGGCCTCCATGGCAAACGCAAACTCGCCGGCAATGGCATCGCCGTAGCTGCAGAAGGCCTGGCGTGCGCCGTTTTTGCCGGGGTGCCATGGCGCGGTCAGGCGCGCCAGGTTTTGTTCGCTCAAGCTGGCGAAAGGGGCATCGGGAATGAAGCCCGCGGCCGGGCCCTGGGTCTGCTCCACCGCCAGCCCGCGGGCATAGCGCGCAAAGTCGTCACCGATGCGGATGTCGGCATCGAGGATTTCGCCGGTGCGTGGGTCGGAGTGCGAGGGGCCGCTGGCGCTGCCGGAATCCAGGCCGAAATACCAGCGGATCGAGGCATGCGTGCCGTCGAGCGTGTCGAAGTCGGCGTCGTCGGCCTGCTGCTGCACAACGATCGCATCCTTGAAGCCGATCTTCTCGAACGCCTTGTTCCATTCGAGCACGCCGGCCTTGACGCTGGTGCGGTATTCGAGCGGCACGTTCCGGTCGATCCAGAAGGTGATGGGTTTGACCGGCTCGGACAGGGCGGCCGCCGGGTCTTTCTTCTCCAGCCGCCAACGATTGATGTAATTCACACGCTGGCGCAGCTTCAGGTCAGCGGTGAAGTCGGTCACCGTGTCGTAGAAGTGGCCGATGCGCCCGTCGGCCTCGCGCGGCTTCATCGGCGTGGCGGGCAGCT
This sequence comes from Burkholderiales bacterium, assembly GCA_043756905.1. Lineage (GTDB taxonomy): Bacteria > Pseudomonadota > Gammaproteobacteria > Burkholderiales > Burkholderiaceae_C > Rubrivivax. The sequence goes on from JAYUQE010000117.1 coordinate 14,206, forward strand.
TGACGAAGTTGTAGACGTAGCCGATGAGCATGCTGCGCGCATCGGGCAGCGTGCTCGGCGGCGCCGGCATCGGCACCGGCGTGGGCATCAGCGCAGGCAGCGGCAGGCGCGGCATGAAGAAGTGCATGCTGGTGGCGATGCTGGTCTGCTCGGCGCTGGCGCTGGCACTGCGGATATGGGAGTTGGCGCGGTCCAGGGCATAAGGCAGCCGGTAAGCCGCTTCGAGCGCACGGCCGTACGACGGGATGTCGCTAAGCAGGAACGCGGCATCCACCAGCAGCGCCTTGCTCTCGGGGTGCGGGGCGCTGACGACGGCCATTGAATTGAGCAGGCTGCGCGAAAAACTTTGCGCCAGGGTGTGCTGTTGCGGCTTGCCGCTGGCCACGTATTCGGTGTTCAGCGCTTGCAACTGAATCTGGCTTTGCCCCACCTTCACAAAGCTCACCAGCCAGGCCGGGCCCATGCTGCTGCCGTGCAGGCGGCGTTCACCCACGGCGTTCGAGATGTTGGCGCTGAACAGCAGCGGCTGGTCGAGCAGCGCGGCGGGGATTTCGAGCCAGAACTTGTCGTCCTTGCGCCAAACGGGCAGCAGGCCGTCGCTGCGTTTGGCGTCTTTGATCACCGTGGCAAAGGGCGGCGGCGTGCCGGGGGCCGGTGGCGCGGCAGGGGTGGGCGCGCTGGCCGCCGCGGCACCCGAAGC
>JAYUQE010000118.1:0-2002 GCA_043756905.1 Burkholderiales bacterium
TTGCCCCTGAAGTACTGGCGGCCTACCTGGCCGCACCGGGGGCGGCGCGGGCCTGTCCATCCTGGCCTTGGAAAACAGAAAGTGAACCATGACGATTGACGTTCAGGGTGCCTTGCAGCCCGCCAACATTGTTGACAGCGGCCACCCCGCCGTCATCGCCTTTGCGCAGCGCGTGTGCCCCGGCGCCACGGCTGCCGCCGTGAGCGATGACGCCACAGCCCGCGAACGCGCGGTGAAGCTGTACTACGCGGTGCGAGACGAAGTGCGCTACGACCCGTATCGCGTGGATTTAACGGTTAACGGCCTGAAGGCCAGCCGCGTGCTGGCCGACGGTTACGGCTGGTGCGTGAACAAGGCCGCGTTGCTGGCCGCGGCCTGCCGCGTGGTGGGCGTGCCCGCGCGCGTGGGTTTTGCCGATGTGCGCAACCACATGAGCACCGAGCGGCTGCGTGAACACATGGGCACCGACATGTTTTACTACCACGGCTACACGGCTATTCTGTTGGGCGGCCAATGGCTCAAGGCCACGCCGGCCTTCAACATCGAGCTGTGCACCCGCATGCGGCTGCTGCCGCTGGAATTTGACGGCACGGCCGATTCGATCTACCACCCCTACAGCGCCGACGGCGAACGCCACATGGAATACGTGGCCCTGCGCGGCGAATTCGACGATGTGCCGCATGCCGAACTGATGCGCACGTTCACGAAGCACTACCCGAATTGGGATGCGCTGCGCGAAGCGAACTGGGAAGACGATGTGGGCCGCCAGGCCGCAGCGCCGGCTTGATGGCGCTGTGGAGCGGTGCGCGCTTTCAGCTCAAACCGAGACCGCTTGGCCGGTGCGAGTACCGATCACAGGGGTGCCCGGCGTTTGCCTCCGAGTGGTTCGAACCGGCTGACGGCGCAACGCGATGTCGCTAGACTTGTTCACATCAAGCCGCGAGGAGTACCTTGATGACCAAGCCAGTGGTTGTGGTGGATCCTGATATCCAAAGTGGCGCACCCGTATTTGCAGGAACCCGGGTGCCCATTCAAAACCTGTTCGACTATCTGGAAGAAGGCGACTCGCTGGACGTGTTCCTCGATCAGTTCCCTTCAGTCAGCCGCGCGATGGCCGTAGCGGTGCTTGAACAAGCCTTTGCGGCACTCGCACCCGATGCGCATCCTGCTTGACGAATCGCTGCCCCGCGATCTGCCGGCACTGATCGTTGGCCATGAGGTCACCACCGTGGCGTCGGCAGGTTGGTCAAGTGTGAAGAACGGCAAGCTGCTCACCCTGGCCGCCGCTCAGTTCGATGTTTTTGTGACGGCTGATCGACATATCGAGTTCCAGCAAAACCAGGCGGCGCTGCCGATAGCGATCATCGTTTTGCTCGTTCGTCGAACGCGCATTCAAGCCATTGAGCCCGTTGTTCCCAACCTGCTCAAACTGCTGAATCACATCGCTCCACGCACCTTGCACAAGGTCGGAAGCTGAAGCCCCTCACCCCGTGCTGCGCTGCGCCTTCTCTTGCTCGGCCCGCCCGCGCACCAGCGCCTTGGCTTGAGCCCAATCGTCAGCCGTGAGCTTGCCCAGCGCGGCAAAGGTACTCGGCGCGGCCAGGTGGTGGCCGCCGTCGATGGCGATGTTCTGGCCGGTCAGGTAGTCGCAGCCGTCGGCCTGCAAGAAGATCAGCAGGTTGCACAGCTCGGGCATGCGGCCGAAGCGCTGCATGGGTACTTCGTCGGCTGACGCCGCACCCACGTTGGCCTTGGGAATGGGGGCCAGCTTTTCCCACGCGCTTTCAGTGGGGAAGGGCCCCGGCGCCACGGCGTTGACGCGAATGTTGTGCTGCCCCCATTCAACCGCCAGCGACATCGTCATCGCATGCACGGCAGTCTTGGCCATGGTGCTGGGCAGCACATAGGCCGAGCCGGTCCACACCCACGTCACCAGCATGCTCACCACTGAACCAGGCAGCCCCTGCGCGATCCAGCGCCGCCCGCAGGCCAGGGTGCTGTG
>JAYUQE010000119.1:0-1999 GCA_043756905.1 Burkholderiales bacterium
GGTGTCGTATCAGGGTAACTGGCCAGCCCTGTTCCGGCGCGCCGCGACGCTGGTCGACAAGGTTTTGAAGGGCACGCCACCGGGCGACATTCCGTTCGAGCAAGGCACCAAGCTCGAACTCGTGGTGAGCCTAAAAGGCGCGCGCGCCCTGGGCATCAAATACCGCAAGCCGTGTTGCTCAGTGCTGATGAGGTGATCGAATGAAACGCCGTCTTTGTGTGGGGCTGCCCCTCTTGGCCCTGGCTGCCTGCGCCGGCGCGCAAACCGCGCCAACACAGCCCACCCGCCCGCGCCGCCTGGCCGTGCTCAACGCCGGCCCGCAGACGTTTCGGCTAACTGACTTGTCGCAGTACTTCATCGAATTGCTGCGCCAGGGTGGGCATGAACTGGGCCGCAACCTCGTGGCCGACGCACGCTACGCCGAGGGCGAGATCGCCCGCCTGCCGGCACTGGCCGATGAGCTGGTGGCGGGCCAGCCCGATGTCATCGTGGCCTTTGGCAACGAAGCGGTGGCCGCGGCGCAGCGCGCCACCACGCGCATCCCCGTCGTCATGGGTTTTTGTGCCGACCCGGTGAGCGCCGGCTTCGTGCGCAGCCTGGCCCGCCCGGGCGGCAACATCACCGGTGCGGCGTGGGTCACGGCCGAGATTGCGGGCAAGACCCTGGCGGTGCTCAAGGAAGCCGTGCCGCGGGTGCGCCGCGTGGCCGCGCTGTTTGCCGCCGCGGACCCCGCGCTGCGGCCCTACCGCGAGGCGCTGGGGCGCGCCGCGGCCGCCTTGGGCATCACCTTGGTGCCGGTTGCGCTGGAGCAGCCGGCCGACGTGCTGCCGGCGCTGGAAGGCCTGGCCGCGGCACTGCCTCACACGCTGCCGGACGCGCTGTACGTCACCTCCGGCGGCGTGACCGAAACGCGCATCAGCGAAATCGTCGAGTTCGCGCAGCGCCACAAGCTGCCCGCGCTGGGCATATCGCCCAGCCTGGTGCGCGCCGGCGGCTTGCTGTACTACGGGCCTGATGTGCGCGAGGTGATCGAGCGTACGGCCAGCTTTGTCAGCCGCATCCTGCACGGCGCTGCGCCTGCCGATTTGCCGGTGGAACAACCCACGCGCTTCAAGTTCATCGTCAATCAAAAGGCGGCCAGGGCGATGGGGCTGGTGCTGCCGCAAGCCGTGCTGCTGCGGGCCGATGAAGTCATTGAATGAGACAACCCATGGACGCGCTCACCGCCATCCACACCCGCCGCACGATCCGGGCCTACACCGGGCAGCCGCTCGCACGCAGCGTGCTGCAGCAGTTGCTCCACGCCGCCGTGCAGGCGCCCACGCCACCGGTGAGCGGCGCCTCACCATGGCAACTGTGCGTGATCGAGGGTGCAGCCCGACTGGCCACTTACGGGCACCGGGCCAAGCAATACGCCTTCGAACACCAGCCCGAGGGCCAGCGCTGGGAGTGGGCTTCGCGCCCGGGTTTCGAGGTGTTCTGGAACGCCCCCGCGGTGGTGCTGTTCTGCGCCCGTTCGGGCAACCCCGAGGCGCCGTTCGACTGCTGCCGCGCGGCGCAGAACCTGCTCATCGCCGCGCATGCGCTGGGCCTGGGCAGCTGCTGGGTGGGCGCGCCCTTGCCCTGGCTGGCCAGCCCGGGTGTGCACGAAGAGTTCGGGCTGCCCGCCGGCCATTCAGTGGCTGCGGCCGTGCTGGTGGGTTACCCGGCCGAGGCCCCAGTGGGGCAACCGCGCCCGCCACCCCAGGTGATGTGGTGTTGAGCGCAGGCGAGAATGCCCGCAATGCGAAGCTGCTCTGCCATGGCATTCAACACAAGCTGCCAAGCCAAGTCTGCCGCCATGGGCCAGGCCCGTGCGGAATTTGAATGAGACGCCGCACTAGGAGCCTGTCGGGCTTGGGGTTGGGCCCGCGCCGGGATGCTTTGCCATGCCAGTCTAGGCGTCGGCGAGGCGTGTGTCAGCTTCGCTCACGCCGAGCAAGCACTTCGTGACCCGATG
>JAYUQE010000120.1:0-5094 GCA_043756905.1 Burkholderiales bacterium
AGGCTAGGCGCAGACCCGCAGCCGCACTATTTGTGCGGCAAGGGGATGCAACGACGCATGGCGGAAAAAGACGCGATTTCATGTATTGGTTTTGGTGAAACGGACTACTAGGCCTGGACGCCGGACCGTTAACCTTCCAAATGAGCATCAAGACCGACAGCTTTGAAGCCGCCGCGCTGCCCCGCGTGGTGAGCGCCGCGCCGGCTTCGCCGAACGAAGAAACCGTTGAACGCGCCTTGCGCCCGCAGCGCATGCAGGAATACGTGGGCCAGGTCAAGGCGCGCGAGCAGCTCGAAATCTTCATCGGCGCGGCGCGCCAGCGCGGCGAGTCGCTCGACCATGTGCTGCTGTTCGGCCCGCCCGGCCTTGGCAAGACCACGCTGAGCCACATCATCGCCACCGAGCTTGGCGTGAACCTGCGCTCCACCTCGGGCCCAGTGCTCGAAAAGCCGAAAGACTTGGCCGCGATCCTGACCAACCTCGAACGCAACGATGTGCTGTTCATCGACGAAATCCACCGCCTGAGCCCGGTGGTGGAAGAGATCCTCTACCCCGCGCTGGAAGATTTTCAAATCGACATCATGATCGGCGAAGGCCCGGCCGCGCGTTCGATCAAGCTCGACCTGCAACCTTTCACCCTGGTGGGCGCCACCACGCGCGCGGGCATGCTCACCAACCCGCTGCGCGACCGGTTCGGCATCGTCGCGCGGCTGGAGTTCTATACGACCGAGGAGCTGACGCGAATCGTTAGCCGTTCGGCCCAGTTGCTTAAAGTGCCGGCCGACCTGCCCGGCGCGATGGAGATCGCGCGCCGCTCGCGCGGCACGCCGCGCATCGCCAACCGCCTGCTGCGCCGCGTGCGCGACTTCGCTGAAGTGAAGGCCGATGGCCGCATCAACCAGACCGTGGCCGACGCCGCGCTGGCCATGCTTGATGTCGACCCGCTGGGCTTCGACGTGATGGATCGCAAGCTGCTCGAAGCCGTGATCCACCGTTTCGACGGCGGGCCGGTGGGGCTGGAAAACGTGGCCGCGGCGATTGGCGAGGAAGCCGGCACGATTGAAGACGTGATCGAGCCCTATCTCATCCAGCAGGGCTACATCCAGCGCACACCGCGTGGCCGCGTCGCCACGGCAGCAGCGTACAAGCACCTGGGCTTGGTAGCACCGGGGCGCGAGGGCAGCTTGTTCGAGTGAGGCGCCCACCAGCACCCTGGGCGAGCGGTCAGGTTGCCGGGCAGTGCGTGGTGCGGCTGGCGTTGGAACTGCGGCAATCCTGGTGCACCACGCTTTGCAGCCCCCCCACGATGGGGCAGTTGGCGGCGTTGGTGATGATGTAGTTCTGGTTGTCCAGCGACTCGCTCACGTTCACATACGGCTGTATGTTGCGCTGGTTGACGCTGACGCCGCTCACCGCCCCGTACTCAAAGCGGCACACCAGGTAGTTGGTGCCGCTGGCCATGCCGGCCAGGCGCAAGGTACCGCCCCAGGTGGCGCCGGCCACGACGCTCACCACGCACAGGTAGTACTTGTAGCCGGCGATGGTGGTGCCCGTGGTGTTCTGGTTCTGCGCATCGCCGATCGTGCATTGCACGCCGTGCCCGTCGCTGCTGTCGTAGCCCGTGAGCGAGCCGCTGTTGATGGCCAGCCCAGCGGGAAAGGTGGCCATGAATTTGCTCACGTAACCGGCCACGATGTAGGCGTCGTAAGTGGTGCAAGCGCTCAATTGATCCGCCGTGGACACCACGAAGTCGCACTTCTTCACCACATAGCCCGAGTCGTTGCTGAACACCACGGCAAAGTTGTTGGCCAACTGGTACACGCTCTTGCCGCCGCCCAGGTCGAGCGCCGGCACGGGAATGTTCAGGTTGCGGTTCTTCGGCCGCTTGAGTGTGGTGTTTTCAGGCAGCGGAAAGCCCAGCGAGCCCACATCGGCTGGGTCGGTTTTGGAGATCACCGAATTCAGCGTCACGCTTTGCACCTGGTTGCTGCGGTCGGTCCAGCTCACGCTCACGCTCACCCGGCGCATCGGGTCGGTGGCGGCATTGGCCACCGTCCAGTTGCGCGTGTAGGTGGCGTTGCTGCTGACCGAATCGCTGCCGTTGGCCAGGTCGGCCCAGGCCGCCATGCCGGCGGTGGTCTTGATCACGCTGAAGGCGCGCAAGGCTTCCAGGCGCTCTTCGGCCAGACGCGTGGCTTCGCCACGCTGGCGCGCCAGGTCGGCGCTGCGCGTGAGCGTGATCTGCATGCCGGTCACGGCCAGCAGGCCGAAGGCCACCACCACGGTGGCGATCAGCGACTCGATCAACGAGAAGCCGCCTTGGCGGGCGCGGTGGGGCAGGCGTAAGGGGGTCATGGCCGAATCCTTGAAGTCGATCAGAAATCGCGCCAACTGCCGGGCACGCGAACGAACAGGCCGGTCTGGCGGCGCAGGTTCTTCAAGGCTTCGGCGTCATAGGTGATGGTGCCGTTGCCGTTGTTGCTGTAAGCGGCGCAGGTGACCTGCGCGCCGTGGATGGTGGCCGAGCCAGTGCCCAGGTCGTTCCAGTCGGCGCTGTTGGAAAAGATCACGCCCCAGACGTCCCAGGTGCCGTTGACGGTGAGGGCGTTGGGCGTGACCAGGGTCACCGGGTCAGTGCGGCTGCCCAGCGTGCCGTTGCCCGACAACTGCACGTCGGATTCGAAGTAGAACGAGCGCGAGCCTTCGTCGTATGCAGTCTGAAGTTTGGTCTTGCAGTCCGCAGCGCTGGTGCAGCTCAGCACCTTGGTCGACTCCTGGTCGCGGAACTGCTCCAGCGTGCTGCCGAAGTAGGCGTTGAACATCTGCGAGCTTGAACACGTGGGGTCGGCGCTGGCAAGCGCCGACAGCGAGGCGTCGTTGCCCACCAGCGCATTGGCCGCCGGCGCACCGGGCAGGGTGGTCATGCTGGTGCCCGGTGCGGTGGCGATGTTGGTCCCGGCATTGATCAAGATGCCGTTGGTGGGGATGTCGCCGTTGACGATGTTGTACGAGCCGCCCACCGTGCACGAAGTGCCGCAGGTCAGCGGCGAGGCCGGCGCGGCGCGCAGGATCGGGCGCAGCTTGACGATCACGCTCACCGACGCATTCGCATCCGCCCCGCCAGCCGTGCCTTGCGTGCACGCGGCGGCCTGCGCCGTGCAGCCCCAGGCCGTGATGCGCACCGCTTCAGCCTCCCCCGCCACGTCGGCAAAGGCCACCGTGAAACTGGGCGCGGCCGTGCTGCCCAGGCTGGCCACGGCCGTGCCGCTGACCGGCACGTTGGGGCAACTGCAGGTCAGGCCGGTGGCCAGCAGGCGGCAACCCGGGAAGGTGTTGGTGGCGGCCACCACGTTGGTGGTGGGGTTGGTGGCGGCATTCCATTGCGTCACCACGTAGCGTTTGCGAAACGAGGCGTTGGTGGTGGAAAGCGCGGCGCAGGTGGTGCTGATGTCGTAGGGCAGGTTGAGCATGCCGGTGGCCCATTCGATGCCGGCCTCGGCGGCCTCCATGGCCTGGGTGGCCTGCATCTGGTTGGCCGAGGTCTTTTGCTCGAACAGGGTCGTGCGGTTCAGGTAGAACGCGATGATCGACACCACGAACAGCAGCAGCGACGACACCGCCAGGGTGCCCACGCCGCGTTGGCGGGTTGCGTATTGCCGTGTTGCGTGCGGCCCTGTTGCGTGTGGCAGTGTTGCGTGTTGTTGTGTCATGGCTGGAGCCTTTCGTTAGCCGTCATGCCGGGCATACGCCTTCCAGCCGTTCGTTGCGCACGCGCACTGAAAGCGGCAGCGTGCGCACCATGTCGGCATGGCGCACCGAACGCCCCTGCAGTTGCACGTCATAGCGACGCACCTGCACCGTGGGGCAGGTGCTAGAGGCCGTGGTGCAGGTCTTGGGGCACAGGTGGCCCAGGCCCAGCGTGGTGGTGGTGGGGGTGATGGTGAAGGCCAGCACGTTGACCTGGTTGGGGTCGGTCACCGTCTGCCACACACCGGCTGCGGTTTGCATTTGCACGCTGCCGCTTTGCAGGCGAAAGCCGAAGCGTTCAGGGTCGTCGAGCGTGTTGTTCTCGGTGGCGTCACGCGAAAAGCCATAGCTCAGCGTGCCGCTGGTCACACTCGTTGCCCGGTACGGGTTGGCCACGGTGGCCGCTGTGGCGCCCTGCGCCTGCGTGCCCTGGATCGCATTGCCCCAATAGCCGGCGCGGCGCAGGTCGCGCGCCACCAGGTCGGCGGCGGCGCGCAGATCCTGGTTCAGCCGGGTCTCGGCCTGCACGCGGCGCGTGGCACTCAGGTTGGTGGAAAACAGGTTGATCGCACCGCTGACCACGATCAAGCCCACGGCCACGCCGACCATCAGTTCGATCAGGGACAGGCCGCTTTGGGTTCTGCGCGGTGGGGTTCCTTTTTTGGTCATGCTGGTGCCCGTGCAGCGGTGGAGAAGCAGGGCGTGTGCTTGTCTATGCATCCTGCGCGCGCCGAGGGCGTCGGGCGACCGGCTACGCTCATGTCATCCGTCGTCGGCCTGGCGGCCTCCTCCTCCTTCTTTACTTCGCTACGCCGGTCACCCAACACCCTCGGCGGGCACCCGTGGTGGCAGGGGCAACGTTCGAGAAGAGCCGCTGCCGAAGGATCAGGCCGGTGGGGCGTGCTGCGTAGCGAAGTAAAGAAGGTGGAGGAGGCCCCAGGTCGACGACGGATGAGTGAGCCCGGACACAAACAGTCCTGAGGACTGTTTGTGCCTGGCGAACGCCCGGGGCTCAGACCCCGGGCATGAGCGAAGCAGCGCGCCCCGCCGGCGTGATCCCGCGCTAAATCGACAGGCGCGCCTTCACCGAACCTTGAGCCGAACTCACGGCGCAGGAAAGCGATGTGCCACGCGGTCATCGCGCTTGCAGCCGCCCGAACGCCACGGCCACTCAACACGACGCGTAGCCCTTAAAGCTGCCGCTGGGCGAGCACACCTGCAAGCGGCCCACGGCGTTGATCACCGCGCGCAGCGACGCGCTGGTGCCGCTGGCGCTGGCCGTCACGCTGGTGGCGGCGTCGGCAAAGTTGCGCATCGGGTCATAGGCCACGGCCACGCTGCTCGACA
>JAYUQE010000121.1:0-5073 GCA_043756905.1 Burkholderiales bacterium
TTCCGAATGAGCCTCGCCCGGCCGCCCGAAGGGGCTCGCACCGCAGTGCGCAGCACGGAGGTTTCCGAATGAGCCTCGCCCGGCCGCCCGAAGGGGCTCGCACCGCAGTGCGCAGCACGGAGGCATCGCAATGAGCCTCGCCTACACCTACACCAACTCCGAGCGCCGCTTGCTGGTGCGGCATGAAACGCACTATGCCTACGACGCGCCGGTGGAGGTGGCGCACCACAGCGCCTGGCTGCGGCCGCGCAACACGGCTTGGCAAACGGTGCGGGGTTGGCACTTACACATCGACCCCGAGCCCGAGTGCGCCGTGTACGAAAGCCTGGACGCATTCGGCAATTGGCGCCACGGCTTCAGCCATTCCCGCGTGCACCGGCACCTGAGCGTGGTTTCAACATTCGAGGCCAGCCTGCAGCCCGGCCCGTTGTGGGATGTCGCGGCCTTGCAGCGCAGCCCGCCGTGTGCCAGCGTGGCCCAGGCGTTGCGCTACGGCGCCGGTGTGCAGCAGCCCGATGCCGTGGGCTTTGCGCTGGGCACAGCCTATGCGCCCATCAGCCGCAGCCTGGCTGATTTTGCCGGCGGCCTGTACGACGGCACTCGCCCGCTGCTTGAGTTCGCGCTGGCATTGATGGCCCGTGTCAACCAAGGCATCGTGTACGCGCCGCAATCCACCAGCGTGGCCACCAGCGCGCCGCAAGTTCTGGCACAGGGCCGCGGCGTGTGCCAGGACATCGCGCACCTGATGATTGCCGTGTTGCGCTCGCACGGCTTGGCGGCCAGTTACGTCAGCGGTTACCTGTTGACTGAAGCGCCACCGGGCCAGCCACGCCTGGTGGGCGCCGATGCCAGCCATGCCTGGGTGAGCGTGTGGTGCCCCGTTCATGGTTGGGTGGCACTGGACCCGACCAACAATGTGGTGGCCGGCCAGGATCACGTCACCCTGGCCTGGGGCCGCGACTATGCCGATGTGGCGCCGCTGCGCGGCGTGATTCGCGGCGGCGGTGACGCGCCACCCCGCGTGGCGGTGAGCGTTGAGCCGATGGGGTGAGGGCGCTGAGCCCGCGACGTGGGGTTACGGCCATGAAAAAGGCCCCTGTGCAGGGGCCTTTTTTCAAGATTGCCGCCGGCTGGTTATTTGATCGCCAACACCCAGGCCGCGAGCGTCTTGGCTTCTTCAGCGCTCACCGCTGGGTTGGCGGGCATGGGGATCTGGCCCCACACGCCGGTGCCGCCATTCATGATCTTGTCGGCCAGCTTGGCTGCGGCGTCTTTCTGGCCGGCGTACTTGGCAGCGACTTCCTTATAGGCCGGGCCCACAAGCTTCTTGTCCATGGCGTGGCAGGCCATGCAGGTTTTCTTCTGGGCCAGATCTGCATTGGCAAAGGCCGGTGCAGACGCCGCCACGGCGGCCAGGGTGAACATTGCGGTCAGAGCTTTCATGGAATCCTTCTGGATGGGGTTGAACTGGGGCAAGTGGGTTTCAGATACAGTGCCTCAACGAATTTTACGGGTGCTCGTTGACGCATCGCTTGCGAGAGATTGGGTTCGTGAGGTAGGAAGATGTTGTTCTTGATCGTGGGCGTGATCCTGCTCGGCTTGTACTGGGCCGGTGTGGAACCTGTTGCGCATTGGTCCTGGTGGGTGCTCGGCACGCCGTTTGCGCTCACGGTTGCGTGGTGGGGTCTGTCTGACATGATGGGCCTGACCCAAAGGCGCGTGATGCGCGAAATGGATGTGCGCAAGGCCGAGCGCCGTGCCCGCAACCTCGACGCCCTGGGGCTGGGCTTCCTCAAGGGCCGCACTCGCCGGCCGCCCGCACCGCATCAGCCGCGTGCCGGGGATCCTGTGTCCTCGGCACGCTCGGGTGAACAAACGCGGCACGACTCCAAGTTGTAGGCCGGTGCCCGTTCAGGCCGCTGCCTGAACCGCACCCTCAATCAAATTTGTCGAGTACCGCGCCCGCGCTGGCGCTGCAGGCCGTGTGCGCAAACTTGGCCAGCACGCCGCGGGTGTAGCGAGGCTTGGGTGCCTGCCAGCGCGCACGGCGGCGGGCCAGCTCGGCTTCGGCCACATTGAGTTGCAGCAGCAGTTGGTGCGCGTCGATGGTGATCGAATCGCCTTCTTCGATGAGCGCGATGTTGCCGCCGGCAAACGCTTCCGGCGCCACGTGGCCCACCACCATGCCCCAGGTGCCGCCTGAAAAGCGGCCGTCGGTGATCAGCCCGACGCTTTCGCCCAGGCCCTGGCCGATCAGCGCCCCCGTGGGCGCCAGCATCTCCGGCATGCCCGGGCCGCCCTTGGGGCCGAGGTAGCGCAGCACCATCACGTCGCCGGCCACGATCTTCTTGGCCATGATGGCGGCCAGCGCCGACTGCTCGTCATCGAACACCCGCGCCGGGCCAGTCATCACCGGGTTCTTCAAGCCCGTGATCTTGGCCACGCAGCCTTCGGGTGAGAGGTTGCCCTTCAGGATCGCCAGGTGGCCTTCAGCGTACATCGGGTTGGTGATGGGGCGGATCACCTCCGGGCCGCCGGCCGGTGCATCGGGTATGGCGGCCAGCGTCTCGGCCACGGTCTTGCCGGTGATGGTGATGCAGTCACTGTGCAGCAGGCCAGCTTTGAGCAGCGCCTTCATCACCTGCGGAATGCCGCCGGCGTGGTGCAGGTCAATCGCCAGGAAGCGGCCGCTGGGCTTCAGGTCACACAGCACCGGCACCTTGCGCCGCACGCGCTCGAAGTCATCGATCGTCCATTCCACCTGCGCCGCATGCGCAATGGCCAGGAAGTGCAGCACCGCGTTGGTCGAGCCGCCCGTGGCCATGACCACCGCCACGGCGTTTTCAATCGACTTGCGGGTGACGATGTCGCGCGGCTTCAGGTCGTTCTTCACCGCTTCGACCAGCACCGTGGCGCACTGTTTAACGTTCGAGACGATTTCATCTTCCACGTTCGCCATGGTCGATGAAAACGGCAGGCTCATGCCCAGCGCCTCGAACGCCGACGACATGGTGTTGGCCGTGTACATGCCGCCGCACGAGCCACTGCCGGGGATGGCGCGGCGCTCGATCTGGCAAAAGTCTTCCTCGCTCATGTTGCCGGCGCTGAACTGGCCCACGGCTTCGAAGACGCTGACGATGTTCAGGTCTTGCCCCTTGTACTTGCCAGGCAAGATGGTGCCGCCGTACACGTAAATCGCAGGCACGTTGGCGCGCAAGATGCCCATCATGCCGCCGGGCATGTTCTTGTCGCAGCCGCCGATCACGAGCACGCCGTCCATCCACTGGCCGCCGACGCAGGTCTCAACGCAATCTGAAATCACCTCGCGCGACACCAGGCTGTACTTCATGCCCTCGGTGCCCATGGCCATGCCGTCGCTGATGGTGGGGGTGCCGAAGATCTGCGGGTTGGCGCCAGCGGCCTTCAGCCCTTCCACCGCCGCATCGGCCAGGCGTTGCAGACCCGAGTTGCACGGCGTGATGGTGGAGTGCCCATTGGCCACGCCGATCATGGGTTTTTTGAAGTCCGCTTCGGTGTAGCCCATGGCGTAGTACATGGATCGGTTTGGCGCGCGCGCCACGCCTTCGGTGATGTTCATGGAGCGGCGGTTGGAAGCCATCGTCAATCCTCAAGTTTTGCGTGATTGGCAGGCACTATACCGGCCGCCCCCTGGCCTGCGTTTGGCCATTGCTCAAGACGTTGGCGCCGGGCCCCCGTTTATCATCAAGCCATGCTCATCCACCCCCAATTCAACCCCGTGGCGCTGTCGCTAGGGCCGCTGCAGGTGCATTGGTATGGCATCAGCTACCTGGTGGCGTTTGGCCTGTTCATCTGGCTGGGCGCGCAGCGTGTGAAGCAGCCGCAGTTCGTTGCCGCGCAGTGGAGCCGGCGCGACATTGAAGACCTCTTGTTCTTTGGCGTGATCGGCGTCGTGCTGGGTGGGCGCATCGGCTACGCGCTGTTCTACAAATTCGACCACTACCTGGCGTACCCGCTTGAGATCCTCCAGGTCTGGAAGGGCGGCATGTCGTTCCACGGCGGCTTGCTGGGCGTGCTGCTGGCCATGTGGTGGTTTGGCCGCAGGCGCGGGCGGCACTTTCTTGAAGTCACCGATCTCATCGCCCCTTGCGTGCCCACCGGGCTGGCCAGCGGGCGCATCGGCAACTACATCAACGGCGAACTTTGGGGTCGCGCCGCCGATGCCACCTTGCCGTGGGCCATGGTGTTCCCGCAATCGGGCACGGCCACGCCGCGCCACCCGTCGCAGCTCTACCAGTTCGCGCTCGAAGGCGTGCTGCTGTTCGTGCTGCTGTGGTGGTTTGCGCGCACGCCGCGCCGCCTGGGCGAGGTGTCGGCGGCCTTCCTCATCGGCTATGGCGTGCTGCGCTTTGTGGCCGAATACTTCCGCGAGCCCGACAGCTTTCTCGGCCTGCGCGCGCTGGGCCTGACCCAGGGCCAGTGGCTGTGCGTGCCCATGGTGCTGGCCGGCGTGGCGATGTGGGTCTGGGCGCGAAAGCGCAAGGTTTAACCGGAGGTTGAATGCGCCAAATCTTTCTCGACACTGAAACCACCGGCCTGGACGCAGCGGGCGGCGACCGCATCGTCGAAATCGGCTGCATCGAAATGGTCAACCGGCGCCTCAGCGGCGAGCAGCGCCACTACTACCTCAACCCTGAGCGTTCCAGCCACCCTGACGCTGCGCGCATCCACGGCTTGACCGATCAGTTCCTGGCCGACAAACCGCGCTTTGCACAGGTCGCCGACGAGTTGCTGGCCTTCCTGGCCGGGGCCGAACTGGTCATCCACAACGCGCCGTTCGATCTCGGCTTCCTGAACGAAGAACTCAAACGCCTGGGCCGCGCCCCGGTGCAGGCCAGTGTTGCCGGCGTGCGCGACAGCCTGCTGCTGGCGCGCGAGCAGTTCCCGGGCAAGGGCAATTCGCTTGATGCGCTGTGCCGGCGCCTGGAAGTGGACAACACCCACCGCACCCTGCACGGCGCCTTGCTCGACGCCGGCCTGCTGGCCGAGGTGTACATCCGCATGACGCGAGGCCAGGGCAGTTTGGTGATTGAC
>JAYUQE010000122.1:0-1984 GCA_043756905.1 Burkholderiales bacterium
CCTGGATTTCGCGGCGCATGGCTTCGGTCCAGGGCTCGGCGCCGAAGATGCCGGTGCGCACGCTCATGGCGCGCGGGTCGGCACCGATGCGCTCGAACTCCTCGATCAGCACCTGCATGTAGCTGGGCGTGACCATGATGATGCTGGGCTTGAAGTCTTGAATCAGCTGCACCTGCTTTTCAGTCTGCCCGCCGCTCACCGGGATGACCGTGCAGCCCAGGCGCTCGGCGCCGTAGTGCGCACCCAACCCGCCGGTGAACAGGCCGTAGCCGTAAGAGACATGCACCATGTCGCCCGGCTTGCCACCGGCAGCGCGGATGCTGCGCGCCACCAGGTGGGCCCAGGTGTCGATGTCGCCTGCCGTGTAGCCCACCACCGTGGGCTTGCCGGTGGTGCCCGACGACGCATGGATACGCGACACCTGCTCGCGTGGCACGGCGAACAGGCCGAAGGGGTAGTTGTCGCGCAAGTCTTTCTTGGCCGTGAACGGGAAGCGCGCCAGGTCGGCCAGCGCCGTGCAATCCGTGGGATGCACCCCAGCGGCATCAAAGGCCGCGCGGTAGTGCGGCACCTTGTCGTAGGCGCGTTGCAAGGTGGCTTGCAACCGCTGCAACTGCAACGCGCCGATCTCGTCGCGGCTGGCTTTTTCAATCGGCTCCAGTGCCGCGGTTTGGGGCGGGTACGTCGACATGTGGGTCAGGCTCCTGGCGCGGGCACGGCGGGCCGGCCCTTGATGGTGTAGCTGCGGCCGCGGAACAGCGCCACGCGCTCGCCGCGCTGGTTCGTCACCACAGCGTCATACAAGCCGGTGCGCCCGCCCTTGGCTTGTTCGGTGCAGTGCGCGGTCAATACATCGCCCAGCTTGCCGGGCAACATCAGCTCAATGGCAAAACTGGAAGCCACAGTCAGCTCGTCATACGAATTGCAGGCGTAGGCGAAGGCGGAATCCGCCAGCGTGGCGATCAGGCCGCCGTGGCAAATGGCGTGGCCGTTGAGCATGTCGGCGCGCACCGGCATGCTCAGGGTGGCACTGCCAGGCGTCACCGCCAGCACCTGCATGCCCAGCGCCTGGCAGGCAGCGTCGTTGGCCCACATGCCGTGGCGCACATGGTCTGCGGTTTCCTGGGCCGTGCGCATGACGGGGTTAACGTTTGAAGTCATGCTCAATGCATCAGCGATCTTTGAACACGGCTGCCCGCTTGGCGCCAAACGCGGCCACGCCTTCGGCGTAGTCGGCCGCGCCGCCCAGGGCGGTTTGCACCCGCGTTTCAGCATCCAGCGCTTGCTCCAGCGGCAGGCCTTGCGCGCCGTCGAGCAGCGCGCGGGTTTGTGCCAGCGCGCTGGTGGGCATCGCCGCCAGGCGTGCAGCCAAGGTGGCGACCTCGGCGGCAAACGCTTCGACTTCAACGCAGCGCCAGATCAGCCCGATGCGTTCGGCGTCTGCCGCGCTGAGCTTGTCGCCCAGCAGCGCCAGCCCCAGCGCGCGCGCGCGGCCCACCAGGCGCGGCAGCGCCCAACTGCCACCGGCATCGGGCACCAGGCCGATCTTGGCGAACGCCTGGATGAAGCTGGCGGAAGCCGTGGCCAGCACCACATCGCAAGCCAGCGCAATGTTGGCGCCTGCGCCCGCGGCCACGCCATTAACTGCTGCGAGCACAGGAACCGGCATGGCCTTGAGTTGCAGGATCAGCGGCTTGTAGAACTGCACCAGCACATCGTTCAAGCCCTGCGCCGGGTTGCCGGGGTGAGCGCTGAGCCGGGGGTCGCTCAGGTCTTGCCCGGCGCAAAACCCCCGGCCCTCACCGGTGAGCACCACGCAGCGCACGTTGGCATCGGCCGCGGCGTCGTGCAGTGCGCTGCGCAGTGCCGCATGCAGCTCGCCGTTGAAGCTGTTGAGCGCGGCCGGGCGGTTCAGGCTCAGCGTGCGCACGGCGCCGTCTTGGCGCACCAGAACAAGGGCTTCGGGCATGGGCGGGGCTCCTGA
>JAYUQE010000123.1:0-14737 GCA_043756905.1 Burkholderiales bacterium
GCCCCCTTGAGGGGGCTGAGCCCGGACGAGAAACAGTCCCTGCGGACTGTTTCTCGCCTGCGAAGGCCTTCCGGCCTGCCTGCCGGAAGGCGCGCGAAGCGCGTAGGGGGTGGTTCATTTCACCAGCCCCAGCCCCAGACGGCCATGCGCAGCCACGCCACCGCGCGGTGGCTAACGATCCAGAACAGCGTGCGTTCACCGGCCTCGATCTTGGCCACGCCTTGCAGGCCCGGGCGCAGGTTGGGCGGCACCTGGAGCAAGCGCGCCTGCACCTCGAAGGCATTGCGGCCGTCGCGCACCGCCGCCACCGGGGTGACGCGCTCGACCTCGAACGCCAGCCCGTCCACCGGCAGCGCCGACAGCGCCAACTGGCCGCGCTGGCCGGGTGCGACCAGCGCCACGTCGCGCTCGTCGACGTCGATGATGATGCGGTACTGCGCATTCGGCGCCAGCGTGAGCAGGGTGTCGCCGCGCTGCACCGGGGCGCCCAGGGCCTGGCTCAGGTCGCCCTTGATGACCACGCCGTCGATCGGCGCCAGCAGGCGTGAACGCGAGAGTTGCCGGCGCACGAGTTCGAGCTGCGCCCGCGCCTCGGCGGCCTTGCCCTGGGTGATGATGAATTGCGCGCGGTCGGCCCGCGCCAGGGCCGCGGCGAAGGCGTTTTCGTACTGGGCCAGGGCGCCTTCCCACTTGCGCTGTTCGAGCAGCAAATCCTGGTCGGCCATCTCCACCAGCACCTGGCCGGCCTTGACCGTGTCACCCGGGCGGACATGGCTCTTTTGCAGGTAACCGTCGTTGGGCGCCACCACCACGCGCTGCACCGCACCTTCGAGCCGCGCCGGCGCGCCGACGTGGTAGGACACCGGCAGGAGCGTCATCAGCATCAAGCCCAGCACGGCCGCGCCGGCCAGCACCTTGGGCAGCGGGTCGTCGCGGCGCTGGATGCGCGCCACCAGGCGCTGGGCGGCGTCACCTAACCGTGCCTTGAAGGTGCGCTGAGCCAGGGCACGCATGGCCACCAGCGGCGCCACGGCCGCGGCCGCGCCTTCCAGCAAGGCCAGTTGGCCGGCGCTGAAGGGCTCGGCGCCGCGGCGTTCGGCCAGCACGGCGCCCACGGCGCGCACGCCGCCAAGCGCGGTGGCGCCGCCGGCGTCATGCGCCATCGGCACGCTGGCCAACTGGTGGGCGCTGCGCGCATGCAGCTCGGCGTGCGCCAGCACGATGCGCAAGGCATCGGTTACCCGGGCCGGGTAGAGCACGCGGGCGGCCTGGTCCACCGCTTCTTGCATGGTGGCGCCCAACAGGCGGGCCAGTTCATGCCCCGCTTCGGGGCGCGCGCCGTTGGAAAGCGCCAGCAGTTCAATGTCATGGCCCTGTGCCAGACCCATGGACACCCGCTCGCAGCGCAAGGCCGTGGCCAGCTCGGCGCAGAACGCCGCGGCAGCATCGGCCAAGACCGGTGCGCGCATGAAGACCGCTTGCATATGCAGGATTTGCGCCGACATGTCCAGCGCAGGTGCGGGCGCACCCGCAGCCAGCGCCGCGCCCAGGCGCTCGCAGGCCTTGTCCAGTGCAGCCTGCTGCGCCTGGGCGCTGCCGCTGTCGGGGCAGCGCAGGGCCAGGGCCACCGCGCCCATGGTGGCCGCGCCGTCACGCAGCGGCAGGGCAATGATGCGGTTGTGGTCGGCGTCGGGGGCGGCCATGGTCAGGGCAATGTCCACCGCGCGGCCGCGCTGCACGGCGGCGCGCGCGGCCTGCAGCATGGCGTTGGACGTGCTCGCGCCGGCGGGCCAATGAGCCACGGGCTCGTTGGCGGCGCCGCCGTCGCGCAAGGCGATGACCAGCGCCGCGGCCACCTGGTCGGTGGCTTCGCAGTGCTGCGCCAGCCAGCGGCGCAGCGCCGGTGAATCCTGCAAGTGGCAGGCCGCTGGCGCGGCGCTGGCCGGCAAATCCGCCGGCGCAGCCGCTAGTGCAGGTAACAGAGCCGCGGCCGCGTGGCCACCGGCCGGGGCCAGGCCATTGCGGGCTGCGGGGTTGAGGGTATCGGCTTCCAAGGGTGCCTTCAGGCTCTCGGTTCATGGGCGCACGCCAGCGGCGTGCATGCACGCGCGCCACCTGGCACGCGAACGGGCTGATCGATTGCGCCAAGTGTGCCCAGAGCCCCCGGCGCCGAGCGCCTGAACAGGGGCGCCAAACCTGGCTTATTGCCGCAGGCATGGCGCGGCCCGGTGCGAGCGGCACTCAAGCTCAGGCGCTGCCGAGCCGATACGCAAGGGGCACCCTTGGCCCTCCATGACGAATGCAAACGCCTTCAGTGATTCGCAAGCCGGCCAGCTCTACGCATCTGCGCTGACGCGGGCGCGCATCGTCATCGCCGACGACGAGCCGCTCAACGCCGCGGCGCTGGAGGAATTTCTTCACGCCACCGGCTACGAAGAGGTGCAGGTGCTGACCGGCGCCGAGCTGACTTTGCAGCGCGTGCGCGAGGCCGAACCCGACCTGGTTTTCGTTGAACTGGCCATGGTCGGCCCCAGCGCGCTGGAACTGCTGGCCGGGATGCGTGCTGACCGCGCCTTGCGCCATGTGCCGGTGATGGCCCTGGCCAGCGACGACAGCCGCCGGGCGCGTTTGCAGGCGCTGGAAAACGGCGCCATCGACGTGCTGTGCAAGCCGATCGACCCGGCCGAGCTGCGCGCGCGGCTGCGCAACACCCTGGCTTCAAAGGCGCACAACGACCGCCTGGCCCTGACCGACACCACCACCGGCTTGCCCAACCGCGAAAGCGTGGCGCAGCGGCTCGATTGGGCACTGCGCCACACCCGGCGCTACGACACGGTGGGCGCGGTGCTGAAGATCGGCTTCGACCGCATCCGCCAGGTCAACGACGCGCTGGGCCCCACCCTGGGCAGCGAGCTGCTGCGCACCGTGGCGCAGCGGCTGCAAACCACACTGCGCGAGACCGATGTGCTGGGCCGCTCGCAAACCGGCGTCGGCGTTGCCGTGCTGGCGCGCGGTGATGGTGACGAATTCACCGTGCTGCTGCCGGTGCTGGAGCGGCCCGACCATGCCGCCCTGGTGGCGCAGCGCATCATCGACCTGATGGCCAAGCCATTCATGGTGGGCGGCTACGAGATCTTCGTCACCTGCCGCGTCGGCATTGCCGTGTTCCCCACCGACAGCCAGGACCGCGACACCGTGTTGCGCCAGGCCGCGGTGGCCATGCGCCACAGCGTGCAGGGCCGCGATGCCGGCGCGAACACGCTGCACTTCTATTCCAAGGAACTCAACGCCCGCTCGGTGCACCGGCTGGGCCTGGAGCGCGAGCTGCGCCAGGCGCTGGACCTGGACCAACTGGTGCTGCACTACCAACCCAAGGTGCAGGTGGCCAGCGGGCGCATCGGCGGCGCCGAGGTGCTGCTGCGCTGGCAGCACCCGCGGCGCGGCCTGCTCGGGCCCAATGAATTCATCGGCGTGGCTGAAGAGGCCGGGCTGATCGGCATGATCGGTGACTGGGTGCTGCGCCAGGCCCTGCACCAACTGGCGGCGTGGCGCCGCGCCGGCCTGGCCCTGCCGCATGTGGCGGTGAACGTGTCGAGCCTGCAGTTCCAGCGCCGCGACCTGGCCAACGATGTGTGCGACGCGCTGATCGACGCCTGCGTGCCCGGCACCAGCCTGTGCCTGGAGTTGACCGAATCGGCCATCCTCGAAAGCGGCGGCAACGTCACCGAGACCTTGTTGGGCATCAAGCGCATGGGCGTGCAATTGGCGCTGGACGACTTCGGCACCGGCTACAGCTCGCTGAGCTACCTGCACCGATTCCCGCTGGACGAGCTGAAGATCGACCGTTCCTTCCTGGCCGCCTGCGACACCGGCGGGGCCAGCAGCACGCTCACCGCGGCCATCATCGCCATGGGCCACCGGCTGGGCTTGCGCGTGGTGGCCGAAGGTGTGGAGAACGATGCGCAACTGGCCTTCGTGCGTGCCGAGGGTTGCGACCAATACCAGGGCTTCCTGTTCTCGCGGCCGTTGCCGGCGGGCGATTTCGCGCGCCTGATCGCACAGCCAGCCGGCGTCGCAAACTGGCCCGCACCGACGCAGCTGGACGACGCGCTCGTTTGATGCGGCGGCGCCTTGCCGGCGCCGCTTTGTAACTCCGGGCCCTTAAGCCCAGGGCAACATGGCCGTGAGCAGCAACAGTTTGTCGAATTCGGGCTCGAAGCGGTCGATGATGTCTTGCGGGTGCGGGCACAATTTTTCGTCGGTGATCAGCCCGAACTGCACGCCGCCGCCATAGGAAAGAATCGACACGCCCATGCCGATGTCGCCCGACGCCGGCACCCAGAACATGGTTTGCCTGAGCGTGGCGCCGCAGAACTTCAGCGGCACGGCCGGGCCGGGCACATTGGTCATCACCGCCGTGGCCTTCTTGGCAAACAGGCCCAGGATCACGTCTTGCACCGGCTTGATCATCAAGCCCGCCACCGAGAGCACGGCAAAGGCGAGCAAGGGCTGATAGCTGTCCTTTAACTCCTGCATGCGTGCGCGAACGGCGAAGGTGCGGGCGATCGGGTTGGCGATGCCGATGGGCAGCGTGAGCGGCGCCAGGCCGAAGCGGTTGCCCAGTTTCCAGGCCTGTTCCAACGGGCGCAAATTGACCGGCACCATGGCGCGGATTTCGGCGCCGGTGGGGTCGTCACCCTGGTCGCGCAGGTACTGGCCGATGGCACCGGCCACGCAGCCCAGCAGCACATCGTTGATCGAACAACCCAGGCCCTTGCCCACCGCCTTCACGTCATCCAGCGGCATGGGCTCGCTCCAGGCCACCACCTTCTTGCCGCTGGGCTTGCCCTTCAGCCGCGTGGGCGAATCGTCAGGCATCAAGGCCAGCGCGGCCACGTCGCCAATCACGCGGTAGCCCACCTTGGCCATGTCCATGGAACCCAACAGGCTCGATTGCGGGTTGGCCAGCACGGCCATCGACTTGCCCACGCCGCTGCCGTACATGCCGATCGCCTTGCTGGCCAGTTCGGTGAGCGGCTTGACGATGGCGTCGGTGAGCCAATCGGGTTCGCTGGCTTCAGCGGCATCGGGCGCCGGTGTGCGGGGCCGCCGCTTGGGCGGATCGTTGCCGCCGTCGGTGATCGACATCATCACCGAGATGAGCGAAATGCCGTCGCCGATGCAATGGTGGATGCGTGCGATGAGCGCGCTGCCGCCTTCGTAGTCTTCGATCACATCGAACTGCCACAACGGGTGGGCAAAGTCCAGGCCCGTGGTGGCCAGCACGCCGGCGCGCGCCTGCAGCGCCTGGCGCTGCGATTGGCCGCGCTTGCGGCGCAGCTTTTCGGCCACCACATGGCGCTGCACATCGAACGCGGCGTCGTGCACCCAATGCGCGCCCATGGCGTCTTGCACCACCTTTTGCGTGAAGCGCGGGTACTTCAGCAGCTTGTCTTCGATGCGCGCCACCACATCGGCATGCTTGACCCCGGGCGTGAGCAGCCACACGCCCACGATCATCATCAGGTTAACGTCGTTGTCCATGCGCAGCCAGGCATGATCGACACGCGACATGCGCTCGGTGGCTTCGGGCATCGGTTTCTCCTTGGGGGTGCGGCCAGGCCAACGATGCTGGCTAAGATGGCGCTTGCCTATTCAGACTTTCCAGACATTCACACCAGACATTCACACCAGACATTCACACCAGGAGCAAAAGCATGGCCGACCTGAAAGCATCGTTCGACAAAGCCGTGGCCGAGAGCAAGCAGTTGCCCGAAAAGCCCGACAACATGACCCTGCTGAAAATTTACGCCCTGTACAAGCAGGCCACCGAAGGCGACGCCCAAGGCAAGCGCCCCGGTTTCACCGACATGGTGGGCCGCGCCAAGTTCGACGCCTGGGCGGCGCTGAAGGGCAAGAGCACGGCGGCTGCGCAGCAGGAATATGTCGACTTGATTGAGTCGTTGAAGTAGGGCGCAGCGCCGTACCGCGCTACGCGCGCTCGGCCTCGGGCGGCTCCACATCCGCCCACAGGGCTTCACCGCTGACCTGCCCGTTCACGCTGGCCAGTAGCACATTGGCCCCGGCTTCAAACGGGTGCAGCACCCACAAGCCATCAACGCCTTTGCGATAGAGATCGCAACGCCGGCTGTCCAGGTCCACCAACAGGTACTCCTGCAAGCTGGGCAATTGGCGGTAGGCCGAAAACTTCTCACCGCGGTCGTAGGCGGCGGTGGAAGGCGAGAGCACTTCCACCACGAGCTGCGCCTGTGATTTGATGCGCGGCTGGGCGGCGTCTTGTGCGCTGCAGGTGACCATCACGTCGGGGTAGAAGTAGCAATTGGCGGCGTCCACGCGCAGCTTCACTTCGTTGACGTAGATGCGGCAGGGTGTGCCGTGCAGATGGGCGCGCAGCGCGACATAGAGGTTGCCAACCACAGTGGCATGCCGATCTTCCACCCCCGCCATGGCAAAGACTTCACCGCGATAGAACTCGTGCTTGATCGTCTGGGTGGCATCCCAGGCCAGAAACTCTTCGGCGGTGAACAGGGGGTTGGCGAGGGCGTGTCCCATGGTGCTTGCATCCTGAGGCGTGGTGAGCGCCAGTGTAGGGGCGCGTGCCACGGCAGGCCAACTTCCGCCCGTTGGGATCAAAGGCGAGCGCTTTGAAGCAGCGGGCGGGGCCAGTTCAACTCTGAAGGCTCGAAGGCGCCAGCAGATCGGTGCGCATGCCCATCCAGATGTCGGCGGTTCGCACCGCATCACCCGTGCTGGCGCTGGGCGCCGCAAACGCGGCCATGGCCTGCACCATGCCCTGCACCTGGGCATCGGTGAGCGTGGTGCCGCCACCGAAGCGGTATTCCTCCACCCGAAACGCAGCGCCCAGCGCCCAGTCTTGCAGCACCAGCTTGTCGGCCGTGCCGTTGATGGCCGCTTCCAGGTTGTTGCCAACTTGGCTGAACGTGACGTTGGCCTGCAAGACATCGGCGGCGAATTGAACGTGGTCCACCACGCCTGCCGTGGCGTCGTTTTCCACCACCGTGTCCACGCCCGAGCCACGGGCGAACAGGTAGGCGTCGGCGCCCGCGCCGCCTGCCAGCGTGTCGTTGCCTGACAGGCCGTTGAGCGTATCGGCTTGTGCGCTGCCGGTCAGCACATTGTTCGCTGCGCTGCCAGTGAGGGCCATGCCGCTCCAATGGCCCGAGGCGTCTGCGTTCTCCACATTCGCGGGCAGGCTGTAGGTGGTGAATTGCCAATCGTTGGGGTACAGCACAGCGGTGTCGTTGCCGGCGTTCAAGCCCTCGGTGATGACGTCGCCCGCCTCGTGCACGAAGTAGCGGTCGTCGCCCAGGCCGCCGACCATCGTGTCATTGCCGGCATCGCCGTTCAAGGTGTCGTTGCCGGCACCGCCCGTGAGCACGTTGGCCACGGCATTGCCGCCCAGGTAGTGGTTCAGGCTGTCCCCTGAGGCATCGAGGTTCTCAACATTCGCCGGCAAGGTGTACCAATACACCGCCGGGTCGTTGGAATAGAGCAGCACGGTGTCAATGCCCTCGTTGGCGTTTTCAACCAGCACGTCACCCAACTCGTGCACGAACAGCGTGTCGTTGCCCAGGCCGCCGACAAGCGTGTCGATGCCCGCGCCGCCGTTGAGCACATCGTTGCCCGCACCACCTGTCAACACGTTGGCCGCGCTGTTGCCGGCGAGGTAGTTGTCCAGCGTGTTGCCGCTGCCGTTGATGGCTGCGGTGCCTGTGAGCACCAGGCTTTCAAGGTTTGCGGCCAACGCCCAGGTGATCGACGATTGCACGCTGTCGTAGCCGGCGCTGGCGGCTTCGATGGTGGTGTCGGTAATCACATCGACCACATAGACATCGTCACCCAGACCGCCCGTCATGGCATCGGCGCCGGCGCCGCCGTTCAAGGTGTCGTTGCCATCGCCACCTGAAAGTGCGTTGTTGGCGCTGTTGCCGGTGAGCACGTTGTTCAGGGTGTTGCCGGTGGCGCCGATGGGGCTGCTGCCGGTGAGGGTGAGGTTCTCAAGGTTGGCGCCCAGGGTGAGCGTGACTGCGGAGACAACCGTGTCAGTGCCTTCATTGGCCAGTTCGGTCACCACATCCGTGGCCACGTTGACCACATAGGTGTCGTTGCCTGCACCACCCACCATGGTGTCGTTGCCCAGCCCGCCATCCAGCGTGTCGTTGCCCGCGCCGCCGGTCAGCGTGTTATTGGCGCTGTTGCCGGTGAGGGTGTTGTCAAGCGCATTACCTGTACCGTTAAGTGTCGTGCTGCCCATGAGCACGATGTTCTCAACGTTCGCTACCGCTGCCAAGCTGAGCGTCACGGTGGACTGCACCGTGTCCACGCCTTCGCCCGCCAGCTCGGTGATGACATCGCTGGCAGCTTCAACCTTGTACAAGTCGTTGCCGGCGCCGCCGATCAAGGTGTCAGTGCCGGCTGCGCCGTCCAGGGTGTCGTCGCCGGCACCGCCGGTGAGTGTGTTGGCCGCCGAGTTGCCCAAGAGATTGTTAGCAAGTTCATTGCCTGTTGCGTTCACAACGGCGGAGCCCGTCAAGGTGAGGTTTTCCAGGTTAGCGCCCAGCGCGTAGCTGAACGCCACGCTCACCGTGTCAACACCCTCGTTGGCGAGTTCAACAACCACATCGGTGGCCACGTCGAGCTTGTAGGTGTCGTTGCCCAGGCCGCCGGCCAGCGTGTCGTTGCCGGCGCCTCCGTCCAACACATCGTCACCCAGGCCGCTGCTCAAACTGTTGTTGGCCGCGTTGCCCAGGAACGTGTTGTTCAACTCGTTGCCGGTGGCGTTGATGGCTGTGGTGCCGGTGAGCGTGAGGTTTTCAAGGTTGGCACCCAGCGCCCAGGTCAGCGACGCTTGCACGGTGTCTGTGCCCTCGGCGCCAAACTCGAACGCCACGTCACCAGCGTTGTCCACCACGTAGATGTCGTCACCCAGACCACCGGCCAACACGTCTGCGCCGGCCAGGCCATCGAGCGTGTTGGCCGCGGCGTTGCCAAGCAACATGTTGGGCAGCGTGTTGCCATTACCGCTGATAGCCGTTGTGCCCGTGAGCACCAGGTTTTCGATGTTCAAGCTCAGCGTGCGCGTGACCGCGCTGCGCACCGTGTCCACACCTTCGTTGGCGGCCTCATTGGTGACATCGGCACTCGCATCCACCACGAACACATCGTTGCCCGCACCGCCATTCATGGTGTCGGTGCCTGCGCCACCATCGAGCCAATCGCTGCCCGCGCCGCCGCTCAAAGTGTCGTTGCCGGCCAGGCCGTCAAAGCGTTCCGCTGCGGCCGTGCCCGTGAGCGTGTTGGCCGCGGTGGTGCCGGTGAGCGTGGCGGTGGTCAGCATGCCTTGCAGGCTGGTGGCGTCCCACCCCGTGCCGTCGGCAAAGCGCACCATTTGCACCGGGTTGTAGGCGGTGGTGGGGTCGTCGTTGTAGAAGAAGCCGTTGAGGGTAATCTTGTCGGTGGTGCCGGTAATGGCCAACTCAAGCGCCCAGTTGCTGCCGCCGGTTTGCGAATCCAGCACGCGCTTCAAGGCCATGTCAGTGGGCAACACGGCAGCACCCATTTGCAAGACATTGAACTTGCCCACCCGCGTTTCGTTGGTGAAGGTCAACAGGTCTTGGCCACTGCCGCGGCCGAAGCGGTACAGGTTGTCGCCCAGGCTGCCGTCGAGCGTGTCGTTGCCGGCGCCGCCGTCGAGCACGTCGTTGCCCAGGTTGGCATAGAGCAGGTCATTGCCGTCACCGCCCAGGAGCAGGTCGTTGCCCCAATAGCCTTCCAGGCGGTCGTTGCCGGTGCCACCTTGCAGCAAGTCGTTGCCTTCGCCGCCCTTCAGCACATCGTCACCCGCATCGCCGTTCAAGGTGTCGTCACCGGCGCGGCCATCGAGCGTGTCGTTGCCGTCTCCCCCTGAGAACACGTCTACCGCCACGGTGCCAACTACCGTATCGGCCAACGCGGTGGTGAGCTGGCTGCGCGCCACGATGTCGGCCGTGTTCCACACCGTGCCGTCAGCAAAGGTGAGGCGCTGCACCGGGCTGTACGCCGTGTTCGGGTCGTCGAGCAGGAAGAAGGCGTTCAGGGTGATCTTGTCTGTGGTGTTGCGAATGCCGAGCTGCAAAGCACTGTCGGCACTGCCCAGCCAGCCGTTGTCGGCCGCGCGCGTAAAGGTGATGTCGGCCGGTGCCACACCGCTGCCAAAGGCCAGCACGTTGAGCTTGCCGGCGCGCGGGTCGTAGGTGCTGCGCACCAGATCCTGGCCACCGCCCAACCCGAAGCGAAACAGGTTGTCGCCCACGTCGCCTTCCAGGGTGTCGTTGCCGGCGCCGCCATCGAGCGTGTCGTTGCCCTGGCCGGCATAGAGCAGGTCGTTGCCCGCGCCACCGTCGAGCACGTCGTTGCCGTTGTAGCCCGACAGGATGTCGTCACCGGCGCCGCCGCTGAGGCTGTCGTGGCCATCGCGGCCGTTCACGCTGTCGTTGCCGTCGCCGCCCGCAATCACATCGTCGTTCAATGTGCCCACCAAGGTGTCGGGCCCGGCCGTGCCCACCAACATGCGCGCCACCACGTCGGCCGCGCTCCACACGGTGCCGTCGCTGAACTGCACTTGCTGCACCGGGTTGTAGCCGGTGGCCGGGTCGTCGTTGACGAAGAAGCCGTTGAGGGTGATCTTGTCCGTGCTGCCGGCAATGGAAAGCTCCAAGGCGCCATCGGGCACGCCTTGCTGGGTGTCAAACACGCGCTTGAACAGGATGTCTGAAGGTGCCACGCCCTTGTCGAACGCCAACACGTTGAACTTGCCGTCGCGCACCTCGTGCTGGAACTTCAGCAGGTCCTGGCCCGCGCCGCGGCCAAAGACATAGCGGTTGTCACCGAGCTGGCCTTCCAGGGTGTCGTTGCCCAGGCCGCCCACCAACACATCGTTGCCGTAGCCGCCGAGCAAGTTGTCGCTGCCGTCGCGGCCGTACAGCCAGTCGTTGCCATCGTCACCGTTCAAGCTGTCGTTGCCTGCGCCACCATCAAGCAGGTCGTCGCCCAGGCCGGCGCTGAAGGTGTTGGCCAAGTCGCTGCCCAGATAAAGGTCGCCCGCGCTGCTGCCGGCACCGTTGCCGGTGATCACGCCCATCTGCGCCAGCGTGGCATGCAGGGGTGAATCCACGGCCAGGCCCTGCACCCAGCCGCGCAAGGTGGCCAGGCTGTCATAGCCCACGGTTTCAAGCGTCGGTGTGGCGAAGCGGGTCAGGTCGACGATGTCTTCAATTGCCTTGGCGCCATTGGTGGAGAAGGTGCTTTGGAACAGCGCTTGCACCGCGGTGGTGTCGAAGCTCAGGCCGTTCGCATCAAGAACCAGGTTAACTGCGTCGAGATAGGGGCGCAGCCGGGTTTGCAGCGTCAAAGCGCGGAAGGCGGACTCGCGCAGCGCGGCGTAGGCTTGGTCCATGGCATCAGACTGCTGCGTGGTGATGGTGACCTGGTAATCAACATGCTCTGATGAGGGGTCAAGCGCGACCCCGCCACCACTGCCGCTGCCGCTTGAGCCGGATCCGGCGCCCGCGGTTGAGAACGAGTAGTCGAAGCCAAAGAAGCGCTGCCCGTTGAACGTTTCAAGAACATTGCGCCGCGCCAACCAGGCCATGCCGGCGCCACTGACCAACCTGACAGTGGAACCATAAGGTGTGGTGTAGAGATCGGTCAACGTGGCCGACTCAAAGGAGTACTGAACCATGCTCTTGCTGAGGGTGCCTGGGTCATCGGCCACGACACGCCAAGTTTCCATGGAGCCGTCAACCGAGATCCTCGACATCCGTGTGGGTTCAACCGCCCGGTAGTCGCTGCCCGCCCAGTCAATGGTGGAGCCAATGAAGTTGAACTTCCCACTGCTGCCCGCCCAAGCCACCAGCAAATCATCCAGCAACGCCGTCTGCTGGGCACGCGTCTGGCCCGCCGCAAAGGCCTGCACCGCTGTGGCCAAGTTGGCCGCGGCGGGCGTGCCCAGACTCATCGCTTCACGCAAGTCGCGCAGCCAACCGCTGCCGCCCATTTCAGGCAAGGCCTGCGACGTGGCGGTGTGGGGAATGAAGTCTGCAAACTCGCGATAGAACGGGTTGTCGGCCAGGTTCAGGTTGCCGGCGGTCAGATCCACGCTCGCGACTTGCGTGCTGCCGCTGCTGCGCATCACCGTGGCTGTGCCGGTGATGGTGTTGCCATTGCCCAGGTTGGTGGTGGTCAAGGTGGCCGCCAGGCTGATACCGGTGATGTTGGCCTGGGCAAAGGTGAACAGCTCGCCGCTTTGGCTGATGCCGTCGCTGTTCAAGTCGCGCCACAGCTTCACTTCATTGAAGGCGGTATCACTGGCGTTGAACACGTGGTCACCGCTCGAATCCAGCGTGGCCAGCGCCTCGAAGCCCGCAAAGGCATTGCGTGTGACGGCACCGCCAATGTAGTAACTGTCGGGCACCGTGATCTGCGTATCCACCCCAAACAGCTCGCGGCCAGAATCGATGGTGCCGTTGGCGTTCAGGTCGCGCACCAGCCAGGCATCGTCACCTTTGAGCCAGCCAGTGCCGGTCTTGACGGTGTCGGCGTTGTGATCAAACAGCACCGGGCTGCCGGTGGTGGGGATACCGAGGGTTTCGATACCGTCGCCGTCCAGGTCGATGGCCAGGGGGTCGCGGCGAGGAGGTTTTATTGCCGCTCTATAGCTTTCATTGACTTTCTCTCTGGGATGGAGAAAATCATATACCCACCCACCTGGGTCGCTGTCATTGATAGTGTCTATTATTTTTCCAGCATAAAGCCCTGCATTAATTCCAGCCAGCGACGTTAATGTTTCCCATTTCCAAATTTGACCGCTGACTGCAAGCCCCAAGCGAGTCAGCGTCATTGCGGTTCGAGCTGTGGTAGCAACAATACCTGCGATAGCCAATTCCGCAATAATCTGTGAGGACGCGGCAGCTGTATCAATTTCACCTTCAGCATCACTGAGTTTCTGTAGGCCCTCAGCAAGACCGTTAAGCCCGTCAATACCGCGTGTCGCGTCGATTGCTTTTTGAAGTAAGCTCATCTTTCACTCCTAGAAATTGAATATTAGAAAAACCAAGATCAAGATTGCTGATCTTGTGGCAACAAAAAAAACAGAGCGCGAGAACGGAAGTTGCCGCATAACGTGATTCAATAGAAATACTATTACTGGAGTTGCAGTTAATAATACGAGTCCCTTTGGTAAATTGTTGCACTCCCGAAGAGCGAAGATGCACGATCCAAACAATAAATCTATAGCTAATATAATTGAAGCAAAGAAAATACCTATGACAACAGCGCCGTCCCAGGTTGACTTTAATGCCTTTATATAATCAAGAAAATTGACATCAGTTTCGTGTGTGCTCATAGGTGAAACCTGCTCGCGTGCTATCAAATGGAAAATTCCACAATCTTATTAATCTAGCGCTCAGGCATGCTTTCATTCAAGACGAAAATGATTAGGCTCCACAAAACTTCCACCACCCGCCTGCGACCCGTCTTAATTTCCGCCGTGATATTCATCGCCGCCCCCAGCCGCACTGGCTTTGCCATCCACATCCATCACGCTGCGCGCAAAGCTCAAGTTCAGCGGGAAGTAAGCCCCACGCTTTTCACCCACCACCGCGTCGGCCGCCACGCGCACCACGGTGGCGGGCACGGTGCCGTAACGGGTGAAGTTGAAAGCCTCCACCTTCACGTCGGCCAATTGGCCATCGCGCACGAAGCCGATGTGTAGGGTAAAAAGGGAAGCGTCCCCTTTATTAGGCTGGGCATCAGGCTGACGCCGGTGATGCTGGCCTGCGCCAGGGTGAACAGCTCGCCGCTTTGGCTGATGCCGTCGCTGTTCAAGTCACGCCACAGCTTCACTTCATTGAAGGCGGTATCGCTGGCGTTGAAAACGTGGTCACCGTTCGAATCGAGCGCGGCCAGCGCCTCGAAGCCCGTGAACGCATTGCGGGTGGTAGTGCCGCTGGTGTAGTAGGCGTCGAACGCAGTGATCTGGGTATCCACCCCAAACAACTCGCGGCCGGAATCGATGGTGCCGTTGCCGTTCAAGTCACGCACCAGCCAGGCATCGTCACCCTTGAGCCAGCCAGTACCGGTTTTTACGGTGTCGGCGTTGTGATCAAACAGCACCGGGCTGCCGGTGGTGGGGATGCCGATGGTTTCGATGCCGTCGCCGTCCAGGTCGATGGCTAGGGGGTCGCGGCGTGGAGGCGTCTTAGCGTTCCGATAGCGTTCAGACACACTCGGCGAAATAATCCTGTCACTTCTACCTTCAATGCCCCAACTACTTGGCAAAATCGTATTCGGTAGATTTTGATATTCCGGAATAAATACATTTCTTGGGTCATCAAGACCTCGAATCAAATCACCAGATTGAATGGCGTCTATAACACGCTGAACAGTATCTTGTTGACTAGCTGAATTCCGACCGATTTCACGTCCATGCGAATTATTCCAAAGATCCATATGTCCAGGGCCATTGAACAAATCAATGGGATGTTTTAGTTCATTGAGATCACCACCTAGTCGAGCATAAATTTCCCCAAATTCTCTGGTCATTTCAGCACTTGCATACGCAGTCGGCCCTGCAAATTTCGTTTCCAAGCCGATCACGCAAACGCCAACCCGATGCCACGGGGTTGGAGGAGATCTTCGCGGGGCCCGGCTCTGGCCG
>JAYUQE010000124.1:0-5059 GCA_043756905.1 Burkholderiales bacterium
CGAGCCTGGCCAGGCCCTGGCGCAGGCCAAGGCGCTGGCGCGCACGATCCTGGCCAACGCGCCGCTGTCGGTGCAACGCAGCAAGCAGGTCATCAACGAGCAACGCGACTGGTCGATCGACGAGATGTTTGCGCGCCAAGACGCCGTGCTGGGCGACTTTCGCAGCACCCACGACGCCCAGGAAGGTGCGCGCGCCTTCATCGAAAAACGCCCAGCCCGTTGGACCGGCACCTGACCAGCACCTGACCAGCGCCTGACCTGCACCCGATCCTCAAGGAGACACAAGCATGAGCCCCCAACCCACCCTGAACCGGCGCGCCGTGTTGCACAGCGGCGCCGCGTTGCTGGCCGGCCTGAGCCTGCCCGCCGCGCTGCGTGCACAGGCCACGCCTGGCGTGGTGAAACTGATCGTGGGCTTTCCGCCGGGTGGCTCGGGCGACTTGTTCGCGCGCATCCTGGCTGAACGCCTGCAGGCCGAATTGCAGGCTTCCGTGGTGGTGGAAAACCGCGCCGGTGGCGGCGGCCTCACCGCGGTGGCGGCATTCCAGCGCGCCGCGCCCGACGGCTACACGCTGATGATGCACACCGGCTCCACCGCCATCTCGGCGCCCATTTCACGCAAGGTGGCGCCCTACAACCCGGTGGACGATTTCGCCTGGCTGGCGTTGCTGTCCAACGCGCCCTTCCTGATCGCCGTGAACCCGGCGCTGCCCGTGACTGATCTGAAAAGTTTGGTCAGCCACGCCAAGGCGCAAGGCGGCAAACTGAGCTACGGCCACGCCGGCCTGGGCACCACGGTGCACCTGGCCGCCGAGCTGTTCAAGGATCGCGCCGGCATCGCGGTGGCCGACATTCCCTACGCCGGCAGCGGCCCGGCACTCACCGACACCATCGGCGGCAACGTGGCCTTCATCGTTGAAACCTTCGGCACGCTGAACCCGCACCACAAGGCCGGCAAGTTGCGCATCGTGGGCGCGCTTTCTGAAGCGCGCCTGCCTGAATTGCCCGATGTTGGAACGGCGCGCGAAGCCGGCCTGGATGTGGTGGCCGGCACCTGCAACCTGATTGCCGCGCCACTGGGCACGCCGCCTGCGCGCATGGCCACCCTGGCCGGCGCGGTGGCGCGCGTGATGGCGCGCAGCGATGTGCAGCAGCAGTTGCGCGACCTGGGCATCCACCCGGTGGTGGACTCCAACCCGCAGCAAGCCCGCGCCTACGTGGCGCAGGAAGTGGCGCGCTGGACGCCGCTGGTGAAGAAACTGGGCATTGCGTTATGAGCCCTCAACCCAGTCACTTGCCGTTGGCCGGCGTGCGCGTGCTCAGCCTGGCCGAGCAATACCCGGGCCCTTACGCCACGCTGCTGCTGGCTGACTTGGGCGCCGATGTGATCATGGTCGAGCGCCCCGGCACGGGCGACCCATCACGCCGCTTCACCGGCTTGTTTGCCGCCTTCAACCGCAACAAGCGCTCGGTGACCATCGACCTGAAAAGCCCGGCCGGGCATGCTGAGTTCCTGCGCCTGGTGGACACCGCCGATGTGGTGCTTGAAGGCTTTCGCCCCGGCGTGATGGCGCGGCTGAAACTCGACGCGGCCACCCTGCGCGCGCGCAAGCCGGGCTTGATCTACACCTCGATCTCGTCCTTTGGCCAGACCGGCCCGGCCACCACCGGCGCCGGGCACGACCTGAGCATCCAGGCCGCTGCCGGCATGATCGATGTGCCCGTGGGCCAGGAGGCTGCCATGGCCTTGCCGATGATGCCGTTGGGGGACATTGCCTCGGCCATGTTCGCCGCGTTCGGCATCGTCGCGGCCTTGTTCGCGCGCGAACGCAGCGGTGCCAGCCATGGCCGAGGCGCGCAAATCGATGTCTCCATGCTCGATTCACTGGTGAGCTGGATGACGCCATTCCTGGTGCCGCCGCTGAACGGCCTGCCCACGCGCACGCTGCCGCCTCAAGACCCCGGTTATGGCATCTTCGCCACCGCCGACGGGCGCCAGATCACGCTGAGCATTGCCGGCGAAGACACCATGTGGGCCACGCTGTGCGGCTTGTTGAAGCTGCCCACCTACGCCACGTTGAACGAGGTGCAGCGCAGCGCACGCCAGGCCGAGATCGCGCCGCACTTGCGCGCGGCCATCGCGCTGCGCCAGCATGATGAACTGTGTGCGCAGCTCGAAGCCGCGGGCCTGGCCTATGGCCCGGTGGTGAAGCTGGCGCAGGTGCTGCAACACCCGCAGATGCTGGCCCGGCGCATGACGGCGCAATCCACCGGCCCGCTGGGCGCGCAAACTTTTGTGCGACAGCCCGTTTTGATCGACGGCCAGGCGATCGGCACGGTGCGGCCGGTGCCGGGGCTTGGGCAGCACAACTCCGAGCTACTGGGCCGCGTGGCGGCCACGGCACTGGCCAGCGCTGCGGACTGACCCGGCGCTGGCCGGCCCGCGCGCGGCCCGCGCGGCCTACGCGGCGCGCGCCACCCGCTTGCGCCGTGCCGGCTTGGCCTGCACCATGGCCATCACCAAATCGGCCACGCGCTCGGCGGTTTCGGTCGGCGTCAGCCGGCCGTTGGGGCGGAACCAGACGTAGGACCAGCTCACGATGCCGCCGATGGCCAGGGAGGCGATCTGCACATCGTCGACCACGAATTCACCACTGGCCACGCCTTCGGTGAGCAGCGCGCAGAACTTGCGGTCGAACTCGCGGCGCATGGCGTTGATGGCGTCGTTGTCTGCGGGCGAGAGGTGCTTTTCTTCGCGGTTGTAGATGGCGATATGGGCCTGGTTGCTCAGCACCGCCAGCATGAAGTCATGCGCCAGGGTTTGCAGCTTCTCGGTGGCCGTGCCGCCGCCCGAGACCACGCGGTTCAAGGCATCGAGCGAGGCGCGAATGCCGCGCGAGCAAATCTCGGCCAGCAGCTCGCTCTTGCTCTTGAAGTGCGAATAGATGAACGGCTTGGTCACGTTCATCTGGTCGGCCACCGCTTCAAGCGTGGTGTTGCTCAGGCCGTGGTTGTAGAACAGCTCCACCGCGGTGGCGATGATGCGTTCGCGCTTCAGGCGCGAGACAGCGTCGCGGATGTCTTCAGGCGCGTTGGCGCCCACCGCGGCCAGGCGCGACGGCGCTGCCGCACGCGCCGCCGCCTTGGCAGTGGCCTTGCCGGCGGGCTTGGTGGCCGCCTTGGCGGGCGACGCCGCAGCGGGCGCGGTTGTGGGCGCGGTTGTGGGCGCGGTGGAAGCTGGGTTTGCCGAGTGTTTTTTCATGCGCAGTGTCTCTGGCGAAGTGTCAATTTTGCCGCTGCACCCCTGGGGGCAGTCAGGCGCGATCCAGGGTGAACACGAGGTCAACGCCGCCTTCGCGCGGCACGAAGCCGCCCACCACCTTCAGGCCAATGGCCGGTGGCGTGGCGCTGTTCCAGCGACCCAGGGCGCGCACGCCTTCTTCCAGGTCGACGGTCACCAGCGTGTACGGCAACTCGGCGGCAAACGCCGGGTGAAAGGCGTGGTGGGCCACGGTCCAACTGTGCATGTGGCCGCGGCCGCTGGCCGTCTTCCAAACCACGGCGTCGCTGAAGCAGTGCGTACACAGCAAGCGCGGGTAGTGGCGCAATGTGCCGCAAGCGCTGCACTGTTGCAGCACCAGCCGTCCTTGCGCCGCGGCGTCCCAATACGGGCGGCTCAGATCGGTGATCTGGGGTGAAGGTTTAACCGGCAGGTTCACGGTACTGCTTGGCGTGCTCATCGCATCAGCCCCTGCGCAAGATGGCCAGGGCGCCATCGCCCATGTCGCCATAACCCGTCACCACACCCAGCTCGGCACCTGCCACCTGTGCCCGGCCGGCCGTGCCGCGCAACTGGCGCACCAGTTCCACCACATGGTTCAAGCCCCACACATGGGCCTGCGACAGCAGCCCGCCGTGGGTGTTGGTGGGCAGCGCGCCGCCCAGGCGCAGGCGCCCGCCCTGCACGAAGGGGCCGCCCTCGCCCTTCTTGCAAAAGCCCATGTCTTCGAACTGGCGGATCACGGCGTAGGTGAAGCAGTCGTAGATCTCGGCGACTTGAATGTCGGCCGGCGTCACGCCCGCCATGGCGAAGGCGCGCGGTGCCGCCTTGGCCAGGCCCAGGCTGGTCATGTCGGCGCGCTGGGTGATTGAGCCGGGTGAATCGGGGTGGCCTTCGGCCACGCCGCTGATGAACACGCGGCGCTGCTGCAAGTCTGCCGCGGCCTCGGCGCTGCTGACGATGACCGCCGCGCCGCCATCGCTTTCCAGGCTGCAATCGAGCAGGCGGAAGGGGTCAGCAATCATGCGCGAGCTGGCGTGGTCTGCCAGCGTGATGGGCTTTTTCATCACTGCATTGCCGTTCAGCAATGCATGCTCGCGGCACGCAACGGCCACTTCACCAAACTGTGCCACCGTGGTGCCATAAAGCTCCATGTGGCGCCGCGCCATGGGGGCATACAACTGCGCCGGGGCGATGGCACCCATGGGGTATTCGAATTCGGTCACGTAATGAAACTGCGGCATCGAATGAATGCGCGCGCCGGCCTTGTGCACCGCCGCCGCCGAGATGTTGCGGCCAAAGGTGATGAGCACATGGTTGCAGGCGCCGCTGGCCACTGCCGCGGCCGCGCATTGCAGCGCCATCACCGGGCTGGCGCCGCCATGCGGCACCACGGCCGAGAAGCGCAGGTCGGTGATACCGAAGTTTTCAATGAAGTCATCGGCCGTGCCGCTGACGATGCCCACGGGAATCACGCCATCAATTTGCGGCGGCTTCAGGCCAGCATCGGCAATGGCTTTGAGCGAAGCCTCGATTTGCAGCTCGAAGGCGCTCTTGCTGGCGCCGCGCAGGTAGGCGGTTTCGCCCACGCCGCTGAGGCAGGCTTTGTCGCGCAACCAGTCATGCCGCGGCATGTTGGGCTCCGGTGCTGCTCGCCGCGGCTGCGGCCGCAGGCGCTGCGGCCTGCGCGCGCGCACGTTCACGCGCGAGTTGCTTGCGATAGAACGGCGGGTCGAGTTCCAGCGCGTAGCGCGGGCTGCCGGGGAAGTGGCGGCGCAG
>JAYUQE010000125.1:0-5051 GCA_043756905.1 Burkholderiales bacterium
CGTGCAGCCGCAGGGGTAGGCCCAGCCCTGGGCCAGCAGTTCGTGCAGGGCAGCCTCATAGTGCGCGCCGTGTTCGCTCTGGCGTTGCGGCGGCTCGTCCGCGTGCAGGCCCAGTTGCGCCAATTGGCCCAGGATGATGTCTTCCGTGCCGTGCGGGCAGCGGGCCGAATCGACGTCTTCGATGCGCACCAGCCAGCGCCCGCCTTGCGCGCGTGCATCCAGCCAACTGGCCAGCGCCGCCACCAGCGAGCCGGCATGCAACGGCCCGGTGGGCGAAGGCGCGAAGCGGCCCACCGGTGGTGTGGTCAGGGTGGCGGCAGGGTTCATGCGCCGCCATCGTAGGCCACGCCGCCGAGCGCTTTACAGTGCGGCTTTGTCCACGGAGAAAGCGCCATGCTCACCCTGCGCAAGAGTGCCGAACGCGGCCAGGCCGACCACGGCTGGCTGAACAGCCAGCACAGTTTTTCATTTGCCGACTATCAAGACCCGGCGCACATGGGTTTTGGCAACCTGCGCGTCATCAACGAAGATCGCATCGCGCCGGGCACGGGCTTCGGCACGCACGGCCACCGCGACATGGAAATCGTCAGCTACGTGCTCAGCGGCGCCTTGGCCCACGAAGACAGCCTGGGCACCAGCGGCGAGCACGGCATCATCCGCCCCGGTGATGTGCAGCGCATGAGTGCCGGCACCGGCGTGCGCCACAGCGAGTTCAACCACTCGGCCTCTGAATCCACGCACTTCCTGCAAATCTGGCTGCTGCCGCGCCGCGCGGGCATTGCGCCGGGCTATGAGCAAAAACATTTCACTGAGGCCGACAAGCGGGGCCGCCTGCGCCTGGTGGCGAGCGTTGACGGCCGCGACGACTCGATCACCGTGCATGCCGATGCGGCGCTGTACGCAGGCTTGCTCGACGGCAGCGAACACGCACGACTTGAATGGGCGCCGGGCCGCCTGGTGTATGTGCACCTGATTCGCGGCGCGCTGCGCGTGAACGGCACGCTGCTTGAAGGTGGTGACGCGGCGTTGCTGCGCGGTGAAAGCGCCGTTGATCTAAGTGGCGGCACAGATGCCGAGGTGCTGGTGTTCGATCTGGCGCCGTAGCACTCCTGCATCGAGCACACGCAATACCGGCGTGGCCAGCGCCGCGTTCAGTGCATCGCTCCAGGTGTGCGTCTCAAGTGTCCGTTGCAGCGTGAGGTTTTGGCAGGAGGGCTTGCACGTCGGCCAGGCTGGCCACCGCTAACGCTCGTTCGCGGCCAGCTTGCGCCGCCGTGGCGCCGAGCCAGCAACACTGGCCCACGCCGGCGGCCCGCGCGGCCTGCATGTCACGCGCGCCGTCGCCCACCATCAGTGAGCCGGCCAGGTTCAGGCCCAGTTGCGCCGCCGCCGCCAGGAACATGCCGGGAGCCGGCTTGCGGCATGCGCAGTGTTTGCGGTAGCGGCCGATCACGGCGTTGGGGTGGTGCGGGCAATAGCGCAGATCGTCGATCTGCGCACCCTGTTCGGCAAAGCATTCCTGCACCCACGCCATCAGGTCTGAAAACGCCGCTTCGCTGTACAGGCCGCGCGCAATGCCCGACTGGTTGGTGACCACCACCACCGGCCAACCCGCATCGTTGGCCCGGCGCACCAGATCGAAGATGCCGGGCACGAAGTCGAAGCGCTCGGGTTCCACCACGTCGCCATGGTCGAGGTTGATGACGCCGTCACGGGCGAGGAACAAAGCCTGGCGGGCGCTGGCAGCCGGCTTCGTTGTCATGTCACAGCAAGACCAGGCTGCGCTGCGCCGAAGGCTGTTGCAGCAATGTCTGCGTGCGCGCCAGCACCGGCTCCAGTTCAGGCCACTGCGGGTGGCGCTTGATGATGTGCACGCCCGGCCCCCAGGGCGCCCATTGCTCGGGCTTGGTCGGCCCCATCACCCCCAGCAACGGTGTGCCCACGGCAGCGGCCAAGTGGGCTTGGCCGGTGTCGTTGGCTACCACGAAACGCGCTTGCTGCAAGACGGCGGCAAAGGCGCTCAGCGGCAAACTCAGGCAAGTGGCCAGGCCGGTGAATTGCTCACGGGCTGATCGTTCTTCGGCCGCACTGCCAGGGCCAACAACCACGGTGTGACCTTGCGCCTGGAGTAGGCGCGCCAGCGCAGCGAAGTGCGGCCAGACCTTTTCTTGCCGCTCAGCCTTGCCGCCAGCAAAGGGGCACAACACGATGTAGCCAGGTGTCAGCCCGGCCGCGGCCAGCGCCTCGCGGGCTTGGTTGACACCCGTTGGGGCAATGCGAAAGGGCAGGGTGCTGGGCGGTGCCGATTGCGGCGGGAGTCGCAGAAAGCGGCAGGCCAGCTCCCAGAATTTTTCAACAATGTGCAACTGCTGGCTCTGCGGTTCGCTGCGCGCCAACAGCCAGCCGCGCGCCTCACGGCGCTCGCCCACGGCGCGCAGGCCAGCCAGGCGCATTTCAAGCGCTGATGAAAACGAATAGGGCAGGATCAAAGCGTTGTCGCGCCGCGCGAAACCCGGGTCGGCCTGTGCAGCCTCTTGTTTGAGCGCGCGCAACTGCGCCACCCGTTCGCGCAGCGAGGCCGCAGGCCACGTGTGCACCGCCCAGCCCTGGCCGCGCAGCAGTTCGGCGGCCCATGGCTTGCCCACCAATTGCAGGGTGTAGCCGTGGTCGTGCAGCAGTTGCAGCGCGGGCAGGCCCAGCAGCACATCGCCGATCCAGTTGCGCAGGCGCACGATCAAGGGGCCTGGTTGTGGGCGTGACATGTCAGTACCGCCCGACCGTCTGAAGGTACTGGCGCGCCCCAAGGGCCACGAAGGGGCCTGTGCCGGGCGCAGGGGGCAGCGAACGAAGAGCGCGTGGGGGTCGTTTCATCTCAGCCTCCTTGCAAGAAGGCCAGCACGGGCTTGATGGTCTGCGCCGGGTCTTCTTCATGCGGCACATGGCCCAGGGCGTCGAACATCACCACGCGGCTACCGGCTATGGCGCGCGCAAAGACCTGTGCCGTTTCAGGTGGGATCAGCCGGTCGCGCCCGCCCCACAAGATGAGCGTGGGCAGCTTCAAGGCAGCGATGCGCTCGCTGTCCTGGCCGATCACCGTTTGCTGGAAACGCTGCACCAGCGCACGCCGGTTGCCTTCGCGCAGCGTCAGTTCGTAGTAGCGCTCGACCAGGGCCGGGGTGACCAGATCCGGATTGCCATACACGCTGCGCAAGCTGGCCAAGACCAACGGGCGGGGCAAGATCCAGTCGAGCACCTTGTTCAACACCGGCAGGCGCGCGAAGGTGAAGGCGATGGGCACGGAGACCGGCTTGAACGGCGGCCCCCCGGCATCCACCAGGATCAGCTTGCTCACCCGTTGTGGCGCCAGCAGGGCGGTGCGCCACGCGACCTCGCCGCCCAATGAATTGCCGCCGACCACGAAGCGCGGCACCTTCAGCGCATCCATCACGTCGAGCGCAAACCGGGCGTAGGTGTCGCCACGGTAATCGGCCGTGGCGTTGGGCCCGGTCAGGCCGAAGCCAGGCAGGTCGACGGTGATCACGCGGCGCTGTGTGCGCAGCGCCGCGGCCCAGCCTTCCCAGGTGTGCAAGCTGGCCGAGGTGCCATGCAGCAGCAGCACGGGTTCGGGGTCGCTCTTGGGGCCTTCGTCGCGCACATGCACGAGCTGGCCTTTGACTTCAATGAAGTCTGACGGCGGCAACGCCCAGCGCGCCACCAGCGCCTGCACCGGCCAGTCGGGGGCTTGCGTCAGGGCCAGCGTGAGCGCTGTGAGCAGTAGCAGCACGCCGAAGAATTTCAATGCCAGGGCCTTCATGCTTGGATTGTAGGAAGGGGTTTCCAGGAGCCTGTCGGGCTCCTGGACCCGCTCCCTACAATCTTGGCGATGAACTTTGTCCACCTGCGCACGCACACCGAATACTCCGTTGTCGACGGCATGTTGCGCATCGACGAAGCCGTGGCCGCTGCGGCGCAAGACGGCCAGGCGGCGCTGGGGTTGACGGATCTGGGCAACCTGTTCGGCGCGGTTCAGTTCTACCAGGCGTGCCGCGCCCAGGGCATCAAACCGATCATCGGCGTGGACGTGTGGATGCAGCCCGAAGCCGGCGAAAAGCAGCCCAGCCGGCTGGCCCTGCTGGTGCAAAACCATGCCGGTTACCTGAACCTGTGCGAGCTGCTGGCGCGGGCCTGGACGCGCAACAGCCAGCGCAACCAGGCCTGGGTGCAGTGGGCTTGGCTGCATGAGTTTGGCGCGGGTTTGATCGCGCTGTCGGGCGCCGACGGCGGCGCCATCGGCAGCGCCTTGCTGCAAGGTGATGCGGCGCGGGCGCGGGCCTTGGCCGAGGAACTGGCGGGCATCTTCAAGGGGCGCTTTTACATCGAGCTGCAACGCTTTGGTGCTGCCAGCAACGAGCCTCACGTGCGTGCTGCGGCGCAGTTGGCGGCCGCACTGACGCTGCCGGTGGTGGCCACGCACCCGGTGCAGTTCCTGCAGACCGAAGACTTTGAAGCGCACGAAGCGCGCGTGTGCATCGCCGACGGCGAAACGTTGGCCAACCCGCGTCGCGTCAAACGCTTCACGGCCGACCAGCACTTCAAGACCCGCCAGCAGATGCAGGCGCTGTTTGCCGACCTGCCTGCGGCACTGGAGAACACGGTGCACATTGCGCGCCGCTGCAACCTGGTGTTGGCGCTGGGCCAGCCGCAATTGCCCAACTTCCCAATCCCCACTGGCCAGGGCCTGGAAGCGTACTTCCGCCAGGTGTCGCTCGAAGGCCTGGAGCAGCGCCTGGCCGCGTTGTTCCCCGACGCCGCGCAGCGGGAGCGCGAACGCCCGCGCTATGTGGCGCGGCTGGAGTTCGAGATCGGCGTGATCTTGAAGATGGGCTTTCCGGGCTACTTTCTCATCGTCAGCGACTTCATCAAATGGGCCCTGGCCAACGGCTGCCCGGTGGGCCCGGGGCGCGGTTCGGGCGCAGGCTCGCTGGTGGCGTATGCGCTGTTCATCACCGGGCTGGACCCGCTGCGCTACAACCTGCTGTTCGAGCGCTTCC
>JAYUQE010000126.1:0-5047 GCA_043756905.1 Burkholderiales bacterium
GGCATGCTCGAACCGAACGTTAGAAAATTCCGCCGCCACGCGCAGGGCCGGCTCCAGGTAGCCAAAGCTGGTGGCGAAGATCAGCCGGTGGCCCTGCGCAGCCAGGTCGCGCATCACGCGCTCGCTGTCTGCGCCTTCGGACACAGCTTCAACCCGCGTGGTCTGCACCGCCGCGCCGAGCGCCCTTTCAAGCGCCAGGCGGCCCTGCTCGTGTTGATAGCTCCAGCCCGCTTCGCCCACCGGGCTGACGTAGACGAAGGCCACTTTCAGCGGCGGCGCGGTTTGGGTTAGAGCTTGGGTTTGAGCGTTGGCGCCCACAACAGCGGCGAGCATTGCTGCGCCGATGAGGTTTTTATACATGGTGTTCCTCGACATGGCCACGAAATGAAACGCGGCCGGTGTGGCAGCCGGCCGCGGTGGGAGTGATTGAGATTTTAGGTGTCGAAGGCGGCCTCCACCTGATCGATCCAAGCCGCCTTCTGCGCTGCCGCAGCAAAGCTGGCCTCGAAGCTGTTGCACAGCAATTGCCTGGCCTGGGCAGCGCCCAACTGCGGCAGCGCGTCGAAGGTCTGCAAGAAGTTGTCGTTGATGTAACCACCGAAGTAAGCCGGGTCGTCGGAGTTCACCGTGGCGCACAGGCCGGCCTCAAGCAGCGCGGGTAGATTGTGTTCACTCAATCGATCAAACACGCGCAGCTTCACGTTCGACAGCGGGCACACCGTCAGCGGCATGCGCAGCGCGGCCAGGCGCGCCACCAGGGCGGGGTCTTCGAGGCAACGCACGCCGTGGTCGATGCGCTCGACCTTCAGCACGTCGATGGCCGCGCTGATGTAGGCCGGCGGCCCTTCCTCGCCGGCATGGGCCACGGCGCGCAAGCCCAGGCCGCGGCAGCGCGCGAAGACGGCGGCAAACTTATCTGGTGGGTGGCCGCGTTCGGAGCTGTCCAGGCCCACGCCGACGATGTGCCGCAGGTGCGGCGTGGCCTGCTCCACCGTGGCGAAGGCCGCCGCTTCGCTGAGGTGGCGCAGGAAGCACATGATCAACAACGCGCTAACGCCAAGCTGCGTGCGCGCATCGGTGCAGGCGCGCGCCAGGCCGTTGATCACCGTGGCAAACGGCACGCCGCGCTCGGTGTGGGTCTGCGGGTCGAAAAAGAGTTCGGCGTGCACCACCTGGTCGGCCGCGGCGCGGCGGAAGTAGGCCATCGCCATATCGTAGAAATCGGCCTCGGTGAGCAGGACGCTGGCGCCGGCGTAGTAAATGTCCAGGAAGCTTTGCAGATCGTTGAACGCATACGCCGTGCGCAGCGCGGCCACATTGGGGTAGGCCAGGCTCAAGCCGTTGCGCTGGGCCAGGGCAAAGATCAGTTCGGGTTCGAGCGAGCCTTCGATGTGGATGTGCAGCTCCGCCTTGGGCGCGCTGCGCAGGGTGCTGGCCAGGTCTTGTGCAGCGGCGGCGGTCATGACGTGTACTCCGGCTTGAGGTTGTGATTGCGGGAGTGTGTCAAATCTCACGGCCGCCGCCGGCCAGCAAGCGGCCTGCGCCCAGAATACGGGGGGCCGAGCCTGACACTGCGCGCCCGCGGCATGCCATGCTCGCCGTTTTACTTTCAACCAAACCCAAGAGGAGTTTTGACCATGTCCGTTCGTTTCCTGGCCGCCGGCACCGCCGCTTTGATCCTGGCCCTGGCGCCGCTGGCGCAAGCCCAGCAGGCCGCGTCGGCTCCCGCCGCAGTCCCGGCTCCTGCCGCAACCGCTGCCCCCGCCACCAAACCAGCTGCAGCCGCGGCCGCCACCAAGGCCGCTGCGGGCGATGTCTCTGAAGGCAAGCTGGCCTACTACGGCGCCAAGTTCGCCGGCCGCAAGACCGCCAGCGGCGAGCGCTTCAACCCGGCTGCCATGACCATGGCACACAAGACCCTGCCCTTCGGCACGATGGTGAAAGTGACCAACCTGAAGACCAACAAGAGCGTGGTGGTGCGCGTGAACGACCGCGGCCCAACCCAGCCTGACCGCGTGGGCGACGTCTCGCGCGCCGCCGCGGCCAAGCTGCGCATGCTCAAGTCGGGCGTGGTCGATGCCAAGTTTGAAGTGGTGGGCATGGCCAAGGCGCGCAAGGGCGGCAAGCGCATGACGAAGGCCTGATCAGCCTTCAGCGCTGACGCCGAAAGCGCCGCCGCGGCATCTGCCCGGCGGCGTTCTTCATGGCGAACCCCAAGCAGCGCTATGACCCCGCAACGAACGGCTTGCCCAGCGACGCCGGCATGTTCACGCGGATGAAGTTGGCGTTGCGTGAAATAAGCACCAGCACCACGATGGTGGCCAGGTAGGGCAGCATGCTGAGGAACTGGCTCGGCACATCCACCCCCTGGCCTTGAAGGTGAAACTGCAACATGGTCACGCCGCCGAACAGGTAGGCCCCCAGCAGCAGGCGCGCCGGGCGCCAGGTGGCGAAAGTGGTTAGCGCCAGCGCGATCCAGCCCTTGCCGGCGATCATGCCTTCCACCCACAGCGGGGTGTAGATCAACGACACATAGGCCCCGGCCAGGCCGCACAAAGCCCCACCCGCCATCACGCTGGCCAGGCGGATGCGCCGCACCGGGTAGCCCAGTGCATGCGCCGCTTCGGGTGATTCGCCCACCGCGCGCAGCACCAGGCCGGCGCGCGAGCGATACAGAAACCAGCTCAAGCCGACGGTTAGCACGATGGCCAGGTAGACCATGGGGTGCTGCTTGAACAGGGCCGGGCCGATGAACGGCAGGTCAGCCAGCCCGGGGATGTCGAACGACATGCGTTCGGGCAATTTTTCTTGCGTGAAGCGAATGCCCGCGAACGCCGAGAAGCCGGCGCCGAACAGGCTCAATGCCAGGCCGGTGGCGTACTGGTTGGCGTTCAGCCAGATCACCAACACGCCGAAGATGGCCGCCAGGGTGGCGCCCGCTGCGGCCCCGGCCAAAAAGCCCAGGGTGTCGCTGCCGGTCATGACCACCGTGCCAAAGCCGGCCATGGCGGCCACCAGCATCATGCCCTCGGCGCCGAGGTTGACGATGCCGGCGCGTTCATTGATGAGCAGCCCCAGGCCGGCGATGGCCAGCACGGTGCCCGCATTCAACGTGGCCGCCAGCAGCAGTGCCAGGCCTTCCATGTCAACCTCCCTTGAGTTGATCCGGCTTTGCCGGGCGACTCAAATCCCCTCGGGGGACGGCCGGCCCGGCCGGCCTTGCGGCCCTGTTAAAACCGGTGAATCGCAGCCGATAGTGAACCAGCGTGTCGCACGCCAGCAGCGCGAACAGCAGC
This sequence comes from Burkholderiales bacterium, assembly GCA_043756905.1. Taxonomy (GTDB): domain Bacteria; phylum Pseudomonadota; class Gammaproteobacteria; order Burkholderiales; family Burkholderiaceae_C; genus Rubrivivax. The sequence goes on from JAYUQE010000126.1 coordinate 3,297, forward strand.
AAGCCCTGGAACACGCCGGTCAGCGCCTTGGGCAACCCCAGGCGCGACTGGGCCAGCTCGCCGCCGATGAAGAACATGCTCATCAACACCGCAGCGAACACGATGCCCACCGGGTGCAGCCGGCCGACGAAGGCCACGATGATGGCGGCGAAACCGTAGCCGGCCGGCACATGCGGCGTGAGCTGGCCCAGCGGCCCGGCGGCTTCCAGCGCCCCGGCCAGGCCGGCCATGCCGCCCGAGGCCAGCAGCGCCGTCCACAGCGCCGCGCGCGACGAGAAGCCGGCATAACGCGCGGCTGCAGGGGCCAGCCCGCCCACCTGCAATTGAAAGCCGCGAAAGCTGCGAAACATGAAGACCCAGGCCAACGCCACCGCGGCCAGCGCCAGCCACACGCCGATGTTGGCGCGCAGGCCCTCCACCAGGCGCGGCACCTTGGTCACGGCCAGGAAGTTGATGGTCTGCGGGAAGTTGTAGCCCTGCGGGTCCTTCCATGGGCCGTACACCAGGTAGGCCAGCAGCAACTCGGCCACGTACACCAGCATCAGGCTGACCAGGATTTCGGTGGCGTTGAAACGGTCGCGCAGCAGCGCCACGATGCCCGCCCACAACATGCCCCCGGCCACACCGGCCAGCAAGATGGGCACCACGATGAAGCGGCTGCTTTGCGCATCGGCCTGCATGGCCACCCAGCCGGCGCACAAGGCGCCCAGGATGAACTGCCCCTCGGCGCCGATGTTCCACACGTTGGCACGAAAGCACACCGCCAGGCCGAGCGCGATCAACACCAGGGGCGTGGCCTTGACGCTGAGTTCAGACAAGGCATAAAGGCTCTTCACCGGCTCGACGAAGAACATCTGCAAGCCCTTGACCGGGTCTTTGCCCAGGGCCATGAACAACACGACGCCGATCACCACCGTGATGGCCAGCGCCAGCAGCGGCGAGCCCGCCGACATCAGCTTCGACGGCTGCGGCCGCGCTTCAAGCTTGAGCAAGCGTGGCCTCGTCTTTCGTCCACAACCCGCTCATCCATTCGCCAATCTGTTCAATGCTGGCCTGCGCCGTGGCCACGCTGGGTGACAAGCGCCCCTGGGCGATGACCACCAGCCGGTCGCTGATCTCGAACAGCTCGTCAAGCTCTTCGCTCACCACGAGCACGGCGCAGCCCTCGTCGCGCAGCTTGAGCAACTCGTTGCGGATCAACGCCGCCGCGCCGACGTCCACGCCCCAGGTGGGCTGCGACACGATCAGCACTTTCGGCCGGGCGTCGATCTCGCGCCCGACGATGAACTTTTGCAGGTTGCCGCCCGACAGCGAGCGCGCCGCCGCGCCCGCGCCACCGCACTTGACGCTGAAGCGCGCGATGATGTCTTCGGCCAGCCGGTGCACCCGCCGCACTTGCAGCCACCCCAGGCGCGACACGGTGTGGGTGCGCGTGAGCAGCGTGTTTTCGGCCAGCGACAGCGTGGGCACTGCGCCGCGGCCCAGGCGTTCTTCGGGCACGTAGTTCAGGCCCAAGGCGCGCCGCACGCGCGGCGAACGCGCCGCGATGTCGTGGCCGAACAAGCTGATGCTGCCGGGCGCTGCGCGCGGGTCTTCGCCCGACAGCGCGGCCATCAATTCCTGCTGGCCATTGCCCGAGACACCGGCCACGCCGACGATCTCGCCGGCATGCACATTGAGCTGGATGTTTTTCAATTCGGTGCCGAAGGCCGACTGCCTGGCCAGCGTGAGGCCGCGCACCTGCAGCGCCA
>JAYUQE010000127.1:0-5040 GCA_043756905.1 Burkholderiales bacterium
CACGCGCCAGGGCTGGCCGGCGCGCTGGCCGGGCGCAGCCGCGGCGCTGGTGGCGGGTGTGTGGCCGGCCGGTGCGTGGCCGGCCGGTGCCGGGCGCGCGCCGGCTGTTGCGCTTGAAGTCGGGTTCACCGGTGGTACACCGCAATGTCGGTCATGCCGCCGGGCGCTTGAGTTGACAGGCGAAAGTCGATCGGCCGCGCCTGGCGCTGCAAACGTTGCGCCCAGGGGCTGCGCCGCCAGACGGCTTGCAGCACGGCCTTGGCCCAAAAGCCTGGGCCGCTCAAGGCGCGGCTGCGCGGGGTGTGCCCGAGGTGCCGCCGCAGCACGCCATTGGCCAGGGTGACCATCTGCGAGCGGCGGATGCGCGGCGTCCAGTGCTCAGTGGTCACCGAGATGTTCAGGCAATCAAGGTTGTCCACCCGGTGCGGCGAATTCAGCGGCCAGTGCAACATCTGGCCGGGCTCGAGTTCCATCATCACGGCGTCATGGTCAAAGGCCGGGTCGTACGGCAGCATGACTTCCACGCCGCTCAGGGCAATGTCTTCCAGCGCCGCGGCCGGCAGGAAGGGTGCATGTGGCGGGTAGATGTACACGCGCTTGCGCCCGGCAATCTGCCACAGCGTCTGACCCGGCAAGTCGGCGTGGTAATGCACCTGCGCCAGCGGGCTGGAAATGAGAATGCCCATGCGCAGCGCGCCGGCGTCGAAGCCGGGCAGGGCGGCGCGCAGTTCGGCATAGGCGGCGTCTTGCAAGGCGCCATAGCGTGGGTCAACCAGGTGCACGTTGCGCAGGTTCAGCCACAGGCCGCCGCACGCAATGGCGTCGATGACCTGGCGGCCGCTCAAGCCGCCCAAGTCGCCTTCGCGCCAGCGCCGCGTGGCGCTGCCCTGGCTTGAGGTGGCCACCAGCGAATAGTGCTCGGCCGGGTAGCGCTCGATCAGGCCGGCCAGGGCGTCCAGGCTGAACAGCGCACTTTGCGCCCAGCCGTGATGCAGGCGTTGCGGCGCCTGGCCCCATAGCCGGGCTTGGGCCGCATCGAGATCCTTGAACACGTTGGCAGGCATGGGCGGCAAACAAGTCTGTGCAGCCGGCATGCTAGGTTCGGGGCGTGACAAACGGGTGCGAAATGGCGTGACTTCCTGGGCGCGCCACGCTGCGCTGGTGCTTGTTTCATCCCCGTCAAGGCATCGCCCACGGATCGCGAGGGTGGCCGCGTTGCGATACCGACCCTGCGCGAAAGTTTGCACCCGCTGGATCGCTCGCGCCCTGTGTGCTGGTCGGGCCCGGTTTGACCCCAGCGCAGCGCGCGCTCAACCCGCCGTTGAAGGTGGTTATGTCATTAATGCAATTTAGGACTATTATTGTCAAACAGTCCATTTCAGGATCCAGCCATGAGCGCCGCCCTCGCCCCGCAAGCAGTTGAATTCAGCCCCGAGCAGATGGCTGCGGCCGGCCTGCGGGCCTATGCCGGCATGGCTGCGGCGTGGGGCCTTTCCGTCGATGAGCAGTTGGCTTTGCTGGGCGAACCGTCGCGTTCCACCTACTTCGCCTGGCGCAAGCAGCCCGCGCAGGCGCGGCTGCCGCGCGACACGCTGGAGCGGCTGTCCAACCTGTTGGGCATCTACAAGAGCCTGCAAGTCCTCTTTCCCGCCCCCGAGGTGGCCGACGCCTGGGTGCGCAGGCCCAATGCCGCGCCGCCGTTTGGCGGGCGCAGCGCGTTGCAGCGCATGCTGGCCGGCAATGTGAGCGACCTGAACGCCGTGCGGCGTTACCTTGACGGCGTGCGCGGTGGCGGCTGGTCTTGAGCGCCTTGCATGTGCGCCGCGTGCGCTGGGCACAGGCCTGCCGCATCGTGCCCACCCGCTTCCCGGCGGTGAACCTGTTCGACCGCGTGGCCAGCGCCGAAGACTTTGCCGCCCTGTACGCGCTGGAAGCGCTGACCAACGAGCGCATGCGTGATGAAGTCGGGCTGGTCGAATGGGTGCCGAAGGGCGAACGCATCTACGGCCCCGGTAGCGGGCCCATCATGGCCGCGTTCACGCATGTCAACACCGAAGGCAGCCGTTTCGGCAACGGTCAGTTTGGTGTGTTCTATGCCGCGCGTGAACGCGCCACGGCAGTGGCTGAAACCCGCTTCCACCACGCCCGCTTCCTGGCCGCCACGAACGAAGCCGCCATGCACCTGCCGATGCGGCTGTATCACGTTGCCATCGACGCGAAGCTGCATGACTTGCGGCCGCTGGGCGCCGTGCCGGCGTTGATCTACCACCCGGGGGACTACCGCCACTCGCAGGTATTGGGCGTGCGGCTGCGCCAGGCGGGATCAGCCGGGGTGGCCTATCGCAGCGTGCGCCGCGAGGGCGGCCACTGCGTGGGCCTGTTCCGCCCGCGCGGCGCCAGCGCTTGCCTGCATGCCGCCTACTTGCTCTATGCCTGGAACGGTGTGCAGTTCACCGACGTGTACGAGAAGTTTTCATAGTTGTGCTGATCCGTGGACAGCAGATCGTTTAAGATCGATCGATCGATCGATCGATCGATCGATCTAGCTAGCTAGCTTGATTGACCGCAATGCCTGGCACTTTGTGAGGCCCGCCCATGAACGACGTTGCCCTGTTCGAAGCCAAGAACCGCTTGTCTGAGTTGATCCACCGCGTGGAAGCCGGAGAGGAATTTGCCATCACGCGGCGCGGCAAGGTGGTGGCTCGCCTGGTGCCCGCCGCGCCGCATGACCCGGGTCAGCGTGCGCTGGATGCCATCGCCGGCCTGCGCGGCAGCCGGCAGGGTGTCAGCCTGGGCCGCTTGAGCAGCCGCGATCTCGTGCGCGAGGGCCAGCGTTGAACGTCGCGGCCTTCGTGGTTGATGCCTCGGTGAGCGCGGCCTGGTGCCTGCCCGACGAAGCCACCCCGGGCACCGGGCGGCCTTGCAGGCCACCGCCACCCACGATGTCTGGGTGCCCGCCCTGTGGCTGCTGGAAATGGGCAACCTGTTGCTCAGCGCCCAGCGCCGCAAGCGCATCACCGCCGACAAGCGGCGTGAACTGGCGGCGGCGGCGTCAGCCTTGCGCATCAAGGTGGATCGTGAACCGGTGGCCATCACCACGCTCGACGAGATCGCCGCTCGCCATGGCTTGAGTGTTTACGATGCGGCCTACCTCGAACTGGCCATGCGGCGCGATTTGGCGCTAGCCACGCAAGACGATGCATTGCTTGCCGCCATGGCCAAGGCCGGGGTGGCGGCGGCCATGGCGAACCTTTGACCAGTCGTCAGTCCATCTGCGTCACGAATTTGGTCGTGAGGTAGCCGTCGAACGTCTCGCTGCCGCCTTCACTGCCGATGCCGCTGTCCTTGATGCCGCCGAACGGCGTTTCGGGCAGCGCCTGGCCGAAGTGGTTGATGTTGACGATGCCGGCCTCGATGCCGTTTTGAATCTTCAGCGCACTGCGGGTCGAGGTGGTGAAGGCGTACGACGACAGGCCATAGGGCAGTGAGTTCGCGCGGCGAATGGTTTCGTCCAGGTCCTTGAACGGCACGCACGGCGCAATCGGGCCGAAGGGTTCGCTGTTCATCACCAGGCTGTCGGCCGCCAGGCCGGTGAGCACCGTGGGCGCGAAGAAATTGCCCGTGTTGCCGATGCGCTCACCGCCCAGTTCAATGCGCGCGCCGCCGCGCCGGGCGTCGGCCACCATTTCTTCCATCACCGGCACGCGCCGGGCGTGGGCCAGCGGGCCCATGCGGGTGTCGGCTTCCAGGCCGGGGCCGACCTTGATCTTGCGCGTGGCTTCAATGAAGCGGGCCATGAAACGGTCGTAGGCCTTCTCTTGCACGAAGAATCGCGTGGGCGACACGCAGACCTGGCCGGCGTTGCTGAACTTCAGTGTGCTGAGCATGTCGGCGGCGCGTTCCACGTCGGCGTCATCGCACACGATCACCGGCGAGTGGCCGCCCAGCTCCATGGTCACGCGTTTCATGTGCGCGCCGGCCAATGCAGCGAGCTGTTTGCCCACCGGCACCGAGCCGGTGAACGACACCTTGCGCACGATGGGCGAGGTGATGAGGTGCTGCGACACCTCCGACGGCACGCCCCAGACCACGTTCAACACCCCCGGTGGCAGGCCGGCATCGTGGAAGATGCGGGCGATGGCCACCACCGCGCTGGGCGTGTCTTCCGGGCCCTTGATGATGATGGTGCAGCCCGCACCGATGGCCGCGCTGATCTTGCGAATGGCCTGGTTGTACGGAAAGTTCCAGGGCGTGAAGGCGGCCACCACGCCCACCGGCTCGCGCAGTGACATTTGCCGAACGTTAGGCGTGCGCGGCGGGATCACGCGGCCGTAGATGCGGCGGCACTCCTCGGCGTGCCAGTCGCAATGGTCGGCGCAGCGCATGACCTCGCCCACCGCTTCAGCCAGCGGCTTGCCCATGTCTTGCGTGATATTGCGGCCGATGTCGTTGGCGCGCTCGCGCGACAGCTCAGCCACCTTGCGCAGGATGCGGCTGCGCTCCATGGGCGAGCTGTGCTTCCAGGTGTCGAAGGCGCGCGCTGCGGCGGCCAGGGCACGGTCGAGGTCGGCGCGGGTGGCATGCGGCAGCTTGCCGATGGCCAGGCCGCTGGCGGGGTCGAACACATCTTGTTCGTGCCGGCCCTCGCCCTGGAGAAACTGGCCGTCGATGTAAAGGCTGAGGTCTTGGTACATGGTGGGCTGCGGTTGCGGAAAACGCGCAAGCCTACCAGCAGCGCGCAGCTCGCGGCCGCGGGGGCGTCAGCGGCCGCGCTGGTCTTTCAGGCGCAGCATCAGCTTCATGTATTCCAGGTGCGCATGCAGTTCTTCCATCTGCGTGCGCAGACGTTGCAGCGCGGCCATGCGGGTTTCCAGGTTCGCCTGGGGCAAGGCGGAGACGGGCTTGGGCTGCTGGGGCTGGTTCATGGCGGCGTTCTCTTGGGCAGGAGTCGTGGCTTGCGCTCATCTTCCTGCGCGGGCCAGGGCTGCGGCAATCCCGCGACCGCGGTGCGCAGCCCCCTTGTCTAGACGTCTGGCGTGG
>JAYUQE010000128.1:0-5035 GCA_043756905.1 Burkholderiales bacterium
GAGCGAAATCTCGGCGCTGCGCGGCCTGGCCCTGGGCAGCATGCAGATCGAGGCCCAGGTGCTCGACGATGCGACACCCGGCGCAGACCACGGCGAGCCGGCCCAGGCCGCGCCGCTGCCCTACAGCCGCTTCGTGCTGGCCACGGGCGACAGCCCCAAACGCGAGTGACCCGCAGGTGAGCGCGCTCAACCCGCCCATGCTGGCCAGCTTGCGCACGGCGCTGCGGCAGCGCTACGCCCGGCTTGAGGCCATGCCGCAACGCGAGCGCCTGGCCCTGGCCGGCGCCCTGGTGGCGCTGTGCTTCGGGGTTGACCAGTTCCTGGCCATGCCGGCACGTGCCAAGCGCCAGAACATTGAACAAGCGCTGCAAGCCAGCGCGCACGAGTTGGAACAGACCCGCCTGGCGCGCGAGGCCGAGGTGCGCGCTCGTGACGACGGCCTGGCCCTGCGCCAGCGCAAGGTCACCACCGAGCTGACTCAGGTCGGCGCCAAGGCGGCGCCGCGTGAATCGCTGCGCTTCTTGCTCAACAGCACCTTGCAGGGCTTGTCGGTCAACGTGACCCTGTTGCGCGCCTTGCCGGGCGAGGAAGTCACCATCAGCGGCGGCGACACGCCCGAGCCCCAGGCCGCTGCGGCCTCGGCCGGGGCCGGCGCCGCCACCGCGCCGGCCGATACCGCCGCGCCGGCCAGCAACCGCGTGCTGTTCCGCCACCGCTATGAACTGCAATTGCAGGCCGATCTGGCGCCCCTGCTGCGCGCGGTGGCGGTGCTCGAAAACGACGTGCGCCCGCTGCGCCTGGAGCGCGTGCAGTTGCGCCGCAGCGCGCAAGGCCAACTGCAAGCCAACGTGACCCTGATCACCCTGGGCGTGGAACGCTCATGGCTGTCGCTGTGAAAGCCCTGTCTCTGCTGGCCCTGCTCGCCGTGATCACCGGCCTGCACAGCGCCTTGCCGGCGTGGGCGCTGGGTGCCGCCGAACCCTTCATGCCGCCGCGGCGCCAGGCCGCGGCCAGCGCCGCCCTCACGGCCAGTGCACAGCTCGCCGCCGGTGCCGCGGCACTGCCAGACCAGCCGGCTGACACCGCGGCAGCGAGCGGCCTGCGCGGCGTGCGCCTGGGGCAGCGGCCGCAGGCTTTGATCGATGGCCAGTGGGTCGCCGCGGGCCAGGCCGTGCGCGGTGCGCAGTTGCTGGCCGTGCAGGCCGACCACGCGCTGCTGCGCTGGGCTGACGGCCGCACCGAACGCCTGGCCCTGGCCGGGCAGATTGAACCCGTGCGCCGCACGCGGGCCGCAAGCGCATCCGCATCCACCACCGCATCCCCACACAGTGCCCCCGCATTGGACAAGCCATGACCCGAACGACGACATGGCTGCACCTTGGTGTGGCCACCCTGAGTAGCCTGCTGTTGGCGGCCTGCCAAACAGGCCCCAAGCCGCGCAGCACCGCCGACGCCATCGACGCTGAACTGCGCCAGGCCCGCCTCAAGCCCGTGCCGAGCGCCGCGCCCAAGGTGCCAGAACAGGTGCTGCGCGCGCTGGTGCCGCCGCTGGCCAGTGATGTGCCGCGCCCGGCCGCGCTGGCCGAGCCACGCTTTGACCTGGCGGTGACCGGCGCCACCGCGGCGCAGGTGTTCCAGGCCATCGGTTCAGGTTCGCGCTACAGCATCCTGGTGCCCCCGGCATTGCAGGGCGGCGCCATTTCGCTGAGCCTGAAAGACGTGACCGCGCGTGAGGCGCTGGACGTGATGCGCGAGCTGTATGGCTTCGAATATCGCCATGACGGCAACCGTGTGTATGTGCAGCAAGCGGCGCTGCAAACCCGCGTCTTCCACGTCAGCTACCCCAGCACGCGGCGTGTCGGGCGCAGCGACACGCGGGTCAGTTCGGGCTCGATCTCGTCCAACGCAGGCACGGCCGGCGCGCCGGCCACCACCTCGGCCGCCGAAGGCAGCCAGGTCACCAGCACCAGCGACGCTGACTTCTGGAAGGAACTCGACATCGGCCTGAAGATGGTGGTGGGCAGCGAGGCCGGCCGCCAGGTGGTGAGTTCGCACCACAGCGGCGTGGTCGTGGTGCGCGCCTTCCCGCGCGAGTTGCGCGAGGTGGAAAACTACCTGCGCGCCGCGCGCCTGTCGATCGACCGGCAGGTCATGCTTGAAGCCAAGATCGTCGAGGTCTCGCTCAAGGAAGGCTTCGAGTCGGGCATCAACTGGTCGGGCCTGAAGGACGGCAACCACCGCTTCTCGATCGGCGCTGATGCCAGCCGGGTGTGGATTCCCGGCAGCATCGGCCGGGCCGCGGGCATCCCGCCCAATGCGCTGGTCACGAACGTCGACGCCAGCACCACGCCAGCCACCGTCATCCCCACCACGTTGGCGCAGTTGCTCGCCAGCCCGGCCACGGGCGTGGGCATGCTCAACATGGCGCTCACCACGGGCAGCTTTGCCGGGTTGTTGTCGTTCCTCGAAACGCAGGGTGCGGTGCATGTGCTGTCGTCGCCGCGCGTGGCCGCCATCAACAACCAGAAGGCCGTGCTGCGCGTGGGCACTGATGATTTCTTCATCACCAATGTGTCGACCACGGCCACGTCGAGTGCCTCGGGCAGCGTGGTCACACCGTCGATCACGGTGCAGCCGTTCTTCAGCGGCATCTCGCTCGACGTGACGCCGCAGATCGACGCAGACGGCATGGTCACGCTGCACATCCGCCCGTCGGTGAGCCAGGTCAGCGAACGATCGCGCGTCGTCAACCTGGGCACCATGGGCAGCTTCACGCTGCCGCTGGCTTCCAGCAACGTCAACGAAACCGACACCGTGGTGCGCGTGCAGGACGGCAACATCGTGGCCATCGGCGGCCTGATGCAACAGGTGCAGAGCGACGACGATGCCAAGGTGCCCGGCGTGGGTGATGTGCCGCTGGCCGGCCAGCTCTTCAAGCGCAGCAACCGCCGGCTTGAAAAGCGCGAGGTCGTCTTCCTCATCAAGCCCACCGTCATCAAGGGCGAGGCGCAGTGGCAGGCCGACATGGCCAGCACTGCCGAGCGCCTGGACCGTCTCAAACCGCCCGCTGCACGCGACAACCCACTTGCGCCCGCGCTGGGTGGTAACCCGACCACGGACTGAGCCCATGTACCTGCAACACTTTGGCCTGCGTGAGTTCCCGTTCGGCCTCACGCCCGACACGGTTTTCGCCTACCGCGGCCAACAGTGCCAGGCGGCGCTGAACACGGTGCTGCTGTCACTGCAAGGCGGCGACGGCTTCATCAAGGTGACCGGCGAAGTCGGCACCGGCAAGACGCTGATGTGCCGCATGCTGCTGGAAAAACTCAGCCCCGGCACCGTGGGCGCCTACCTGCCCAACCCCAAGCTGCACCCGCATGAAATGCTGCGCAGCCTGGCGCAAGACCTGGGCCTGCGCGTGGCGCGGCTGCGCGCCGAGAACGACCTGTACCACGCCGTTGAGCGCAAGCTGCTGGCGCTGGCCGGTGAAGGCCGGCGCGTGGTGCTGTGCGTGGACGAAGCGCAGGAGCTGCCGCTGGACACGCTCGAATCGCTGCGCCTGCTGTCGAACCTGGAAACCGGCAAGCAAAAGCTGATCCAGATCGTGCTGTTCGGCCAGCCTGAATTCAACGCCATGCTCAAGCGCCCGGCACTGCGCTCGCTGGCCAGCCGCGTCGGCTTCAGTGCCCGGTTAGGGCCGCTGGGCCGCGCCGACTGCCATGCCTACCTGCGCCACCGCCTGGGCGTGGCCGGTTGGAGCGGGCCCGATGTCTTCACCAACGCCGCCGCGCGGCTGCTCTGGCGCGCCAGCGCCGGCGTGCCGCGGCGCGCCAACACCCTGGCCCACAAGGCCATGCTGCTGGCCTACGGCCGCGGCGTGCAGCGGGTGGATGTCTTCACGCTGTGGCACGCCTGGCGCGACGAGCAAAGCCTGCTCGGCGCGCTGAACAGCCTGTTCATCAACAGCATGCAGGCGCTGTGCGGCCGCTTCACTGGACTGGGAGCGCGCTGATGAGCGTGATGAACAAGATGCTGCGCGACCTGCAAGCCCGCCAGGCCGGCGGCGTGGTCGGCACCGAAGACGTGCGGCCCACGGCGGCCGCACCACAGCGCCAGCGCCTGTTGCTGGTGCTGATGGGCGGCGCCGCCGCCATCTCGGCCGCCGCCTTTGCGCCCCTGCCCGGCCCGGGCCGTGCCCCGCAGGTGCCGGCAGCGGTGCTGGCCGATGCTGCACCCACGCCCGTGGCCGGCACGCCGGCCGCACCATCTGCGCAGGGCGATGCGGCAGCGCCGGGGGCTGCACCCAGCGCGGAACACACCTTGCGCATGCCAGCGAATTTGCCGCGCCCGCCCGCACCAGCACGCTCGGCCGCAGCATCCCCCACGGCGCCCGTGGCGGCCACTGGTACGGGCACGAACATGGCCACGACGCTGACTGCCGCCGCGGCCAGCGCCACCCCGCCCGCCAGTGCGGCGCAAACGCGCCTGCCGCCCTTGCCGCCCTTGCCGCCACTCACCCTGCCCGCCGGCAAGGTGGAACGAACGGCCGCCGCGCAAAGCCCGGCGCAGCGTGCGCTGGCCTTGTACCGGCAAGGCATTGAACTGGTGAGCAGCGGCCATGCCGGCAGCGGCGCCGACAAGCTGGCCCAGGCCCTGCAAATCGACCCGGCCTTGCACGACGCGCGCCTCACCTTGGCCGGCTTGATGCTGGAACAGGGCCGCGGCGCCGAGGCTGAAACGCTGGCCCAGGAAGGCCTGCAAGCGCGCGCCGCCGACCCGCAACTCAGCTACCTGCTGGCCCGTGCCCTGGCTGACCGCGGTGACGCCGCCGGCGCCATCGACAAGCTGGCCAGCGCCCGCGCCCTGGGCCCCGATGCCCTGGGCCTGCGCGCCGGCCTGCACGCCCAGCAGGGCGACTTCAAGCAAGCGCTGGTCGACTACGAAGCGGCCGTGCGCGCCCAGCCCGGCAACAGCCTGTGGTGGCTGGGCCTGGGCGTGGCGCTCGAAGCGCAGGGCCGCGCTATCGAGGCGCGCC